>JBBRXH010000110.1:0-6056 GCA_038248565.1 Peptostreptococcales bacterium
AAGCCTCAAGGAAGGCGACGCACTTATCGGGATAAAACAAACCTCAGGTACCAGCAACGTCATCATTGTTACGAAACAGGGCAAATGCATCTGCTTCAGCGAGGAAGACGTCAGAAGCATGGGCAGAAATGCCGGCGGTGTCCGCGCCATAAGTCTTGAAAAGGGTGATGAAGTTGTGGCCATGGAGCTGGCAGAAAAAGATGAAGAACTCCTGGTTGCCACCAGATTCGGCTACGGTAAAAGAACGGCAGTTGAAGAATACAAAGTTCAGGCCAGGGGCGGAAAAGGTCTTCTGACCTATGATAAATCCAAATTCAAAAAAACAGGAGAACTCATCGGCGCTATGGTAGTTAATGATACAGATGAGGTGCTTCTGATCAATTCAGATGGCATTATCATCAGAATCAGCGCTTCCGAGGTCTCAAGACTGGGCAGAGCGACCCAGGGTGTTAAAATCATGCGCGTTCTTGAAGATGCCAATATTATATCTCTTGCAAAAGTTGTCAATGAAGATGAAGAGCTGGAGAAAATAGCCGCACTCAGGGAGAACAGTCTTTTGGCAGAGGAAATTCCTGCCACAACTTCCGAGGAGGACGAGGATGATGATCAATTAACCCTTGATATACCCGAGTCTAAGGAATAAACTGATACAGCATGTATAAAGCCTAGGACAGCCAGTGTTTGAACCCTTGAGCAGGGGGTATACCTTGAAACAGGAGGAAGTAAAGATGTCTTTACAGATGGTGAGCAGTTTTGACCCGGAAAAAAACCAGTGGAAAATAACACTAGCCGGAGAAATAGATATTTCGACGGCAAAAGATTTCAGGGAAATAATAGAAAAGGTTTATGAGGAAAAAAATCATGATATTATGCTTCATTTTGACGATTTAAATTATATCGACAGCACGGGGCTGGGCGTAATCATTGGAGCCTTTGGTAAAATGAAAAAAAACAGTCATAAAATCCGGATCATAAACCCAAAACAAAACATCAAGAAACTGCTGACCATTACGAGCCTTGATCAAATACTGTTGTAATGAGGAGAAGAACAATGGCTGATTTGTTGAAATTTTCAATTCCTGGAAAGCCGGAATATGTTGGCGTCGTGAGGCTTGCAGTTTCATCCGCCGCAAATTGCGCCGGTTTTGGCATGGAAGCCATCGAGGACATCAAAGTAGCAGTTTCAGAAGCCTGTACAAATGTCCTAAAACATGGAGACAGGGAAGAAAACTGTTATGAGGTGGAATGCAGGATAGAAGCAGACAAATTTATCATACTGGTAACGGACCTATGCGGCGGATATGATACGGAAAAGTATCTTGAGCCCTGCATTGATATGCCAAGAGAAAGTGGTCTGGGCATATTCATTATCAGGGCGCTGATGGATGAGGTCAATATTTTATCCAAATTAGGAGAAGGTACCAAGATTCAAATGGTGAAGTATTTACTATAGCTTTATGAGGTGAACCATGTCCGTTCTACAAAAGGAGCAGACAGAAGTGAATAACCAGGAAATTTTCGAAAAGTATCAGAGGGATAGAAGTATTGAAACAAGGAATGAAATTGTTCAAAAATACTTGTATGTCGTTGATATTCTGATTAGAAAATATTTAAATAAAGGCGTGGAGTATGACGATCTGTATCAGGTCGGTTCCATGGCTTTAGTTTTTGCCGTTGAAAGGTATGATTTGGGGCGAGGATTTGAATTCACGAGCTTTGCGACGCCAACCATTATCGGAGAAATCAAACGCTATTTTCGGGATAAAGGCTGGGCTATGAAAGTCCCAAGAAGACTCAAAGAGCTTGGCGCCAGGATTCCCCTGGCAAAAGAGGATCTGGAAAGGACATTGCTGAGAAGTCCAAAGGTTTCTGAAATCGCAGACTATCTGGGGTGTTCTGAAGAGGAAGTACTCGAAGCTATGGAAAGCAATCAGGCCTATGGTACTTTTTCTCTGCAGCAGGGCTTTGATGAAAACGGGGAGAGTGAAGACAACTCTTTGGACAGGTATCTCGGTAAAGACGAAGAAGGCTATAATAAGCTGGAAAATGAGGAATTGATCAGAGCTGTCGTCAGCAAGTTCTCTGATGAGGAAAAACAGGTTTTTAAGATGAGATTTATAGATAAAATTATTCAACAGGAAATAGCAGAGAGCCTTGGGGTTTCTCAAATGACGATTTCACGCATAGAGAAAAAAATCAGAGAGAAATTCAGAAAGGAATTTGGTAAATAAGGATGAAAAGGGTTTTTTCAGGTGTACAGCCGACAGGCAACATACATATTGGCAATTATCTGGGCGCATTAAAACAGTTTGTACAGCTTCAGGAGGATATGGATTGTGTGTATTGCATCGTAGATCTGCATTCTATTACGCTTCCCCAGGATCCAAAGGAACTTAGGAAAAACTCTCTGGATGTTGCTGCTTTATATTTTGCCATAGGGCTTGATCCTAAAAAATCCATCGTATTTTTGCAATCCGGTGTTCCCGCCCACGCAGAGCTTGCCTGGATCCTCATGTGCAATACCTATACGGGAGAACTCAGCAGGATGACTCAATTCAAGGACAAGAGTAGAGATAAGGAGTCAGCTCCTGCAGGTCTGTTCACCTATCCCGTTCTTATGGCGGCGGATATTCTACTTTATGATACTGAGATCGTTCCGGTAGGCAACGATCAAAAGCAGCACCTTGAACTGACCAGGGATATCGCCATTAGAATCAACAATAAATACGGGAAAACATTTGTGGTTCCTGAATATCGCGGAATGAAGGTTGGTGCCAGAGTTATGGCGCTGGATGACCCTAATGCAAAGATGAGCAAAAGTGCGGAGAATATCCACAGCAGGATTTCCCTGCTTGACTCTACGGACAAGATAAAGAAGTCCATTATGAAATCAACCACAGATTCTGACGGAATTATCCGTTTTGATATCGACAATAAACCCGGGGTCAGCAATCTGATCTCAATTTACAGCGCCTTTTCGGACAAGCCAATCAAAGATATTGAAGAAAAATACGCCGGTTGCGGCTATGGCATTTTCAAAAGCGACCTGGTAGAATTAGTAAACTCTGCTATTTCGCCGATTCAGGAAAGATTCAAGGCTATCAGACAGTCTCAGGAACTCCTGACTATTTTAAAGGATGGACAGGAACGTGCAGCAGCCAGGGCGGAAGTGACGCTCAATAGAGTCAAAGATAGATTTGGATTAGGTCTTTAACAGTATAGGACTTTAGTATTAAATGGAGAATGATAGACCTTTATCATTAAAAATGGAGAAAAAAATGAAATTTGATAGAATAGCGTCCGGTATTTACGGCGTGGACAGGGTACTTGATAATATAAGGTTAGGCGACACGGTAGTCTGGCAAGTGTCTGAAATAGAGGAATACGCATTTTTCGTAAAACATTTTGTCGACCAGGCAATAAAAGACAACCGCAAACTGACCTATTTCAGATTCGCTCAACATGAAGCCCTTCTGGAAGCCCAGCCTGGCCTCAAAATCGTTGAATTGGATTTAACTAACGGATTTGAGGCCTTTGCGGTTCAAATTCATGATCATATCGAAAAGGAAGGTAGGGAAGCCTTCTTCGTTTTTGACAGCATCTCCGCCCTTCAAAAAGCCTGGGCGGCGGACTTCATGGTGAGAAATTTTTTCCTGGTCACCTGTCCTTACCTCTATGAAATGGACACGGTTTCCTTTTTTGCCATTACCAGAAATAATCACTCCTTTTCTGCTATGGAACGCATTAGAGCCACAACTCGCGTGCTGATCGATGTATTTCGGACGGAAGATGAGTTATACCTGCACCCATTAAAGGTTTGGGACAGATATTCGCCTAGTATGTTCCTTCCTCATATTCTGGAAGAAAAAACTTCGGAAAGTGAAGAAGATAATTTTGTTGCGCTTACGGATGGAATTAGAATAAGTAAATTTTATTCCTTGATAGGCAACACTGGAAATACTGAAAGCCAACTTAATCTGGATAATTGGGAAAGATATTTCCTGAACAGAAAAGCCGAATTCGAGGTTACCAGAGAACAAAAGCCGGAAGTCATCAGGGAGCTTTGCAAGATGCTCTTTGGCAGCGATGAGAAGCTTATCGATATCGCCAATAAAAACTACAAAATGGAAGACCTTCTGGAGCTTAAGAAAAGAATGATCGGCGTTGGCAATATCGGGGGAAAGGCAGCGGGAATGTTGCTTTCAAGGAAAATAGTCAGCAATAAAATGCCAAAGGTCATCAGCAAGCTGGAGCCTCATGACTCCTTCTACATTGGATCCAATCTGTTTCATACCTATAACATTCAGAATGACTGCTGGGATCTTCGCCTTCGCCAAAAAACACCGGAAGGATATTTCTCGGCTGCAAAAGAAATCAAAGAAAAGCTCCTAAATGGGTGTTTTTCAGAAAATATCCGGGAGCAATTCCGCAGAATGCTGGAGTATTATGGACAAAGTCCCATTATCGTACGCTCCAGCAGCCTTCTTGAGGACGGCTTCGGAAATGCTTTCGCAGGAAAATATGAGTCGGTCTTCTGCGTCAATGTCGGAAGTCTTGATGAAAGGCTCAAAGCCTTTGAGGCGGCGGTTAAAACCGTATACGGCAGCACCATGGATGAATCTGCCTTGGCCTACAGACTCCAAAGAGGACTGAATAAAAGAGAAGAGCAGATGGCCATTTTAGTTCAGCGCGTATCCGGATCCCTTTTTGACGATATCTACATGCCCTGCGCCGCCGGCGTCGGGTATTCCTATAATTCCTACCGCTGGGATAAGGACATCGATCCAACGCAGGGTATGATTCGCCTGGTTATGGGCCTTGGAACAAGAGCCGTCGATAGGACTGATGGAGACTATCCGAGAATAGCTTCTCTGGATAAGCCAAAATTGATGCCTTCTGGCGGAAAAACCGGTAAGAGTAAATTTGTTCAGAGCAAGGTCGATGCCCTATGTCTTTCTACCAACCACATGAAGGGAATTGACCTCAGTGAGGTCGTCAGTAAACTCCCGGAATGGTTTGTTAAATTCATGATTGAACATGATTATGAACGGGAAGCTGAGCTCAGAGAAAGAAATATCTTTCAGGATGTGATTTATACCACCTGTGATAATTTGCTGAAAAAAGAAGAATTTGTGAAAATGCTGAAGGATATGATGGCCGCCATTTCCAAAGAATACGATTATCCCGTGGATATTGAATTTGCCGTCAATTTTAACGAAAAGGGTGAATTTGTCGTGAATCTTCTCCAGTGCCGTCCGCTTCAGGTCGGTGGGCTTGGCGTAAAAGTCGATATACCCGATATCCCCAAGGAGCAATGCTTCTTTGCCCTGAATGGCGGGACGATGGGCGGTGCCTATTATCAGCCGGTAGACGTTGTTATACAAATAGATCCAAAAGCATACTATGAGTTCCCCTATAATAAAAAGGCATTTGTGGCCAGAACTATTGGCAAACTTAATCAATATTATAAAGATAAGGGCAAAGCCATCATGCTTTTGGTACCGGGAAGACTGGGCACCTCATCGCCGGAGCTTGGCGTCCCTGTTTCATTCGCTGAAATATCAAATATGAAAATCACCTGCGAGGTGGCTTATCAGGGAGCGGGCTATATGCCGGAACTTTCTTTTGGCAGTCATTTCTTCCAGGACCTGGTTGAGACGGATATCTTCTATGCAGCGATTTTTGAAGATGAAAACACCTTGACACATAATCCTGAGTTTTTCAAAGATGAAAAAAACATCCTTGAAGATATCGTCCATTCGGATGAAGATCTTAAGGACATTATAAAAGTTTGGGATGTTTCGGGCCGGGATCTATCCTTGATTTCCGATGTGCTTTCCGGCAAAACGGTCTGCGGCATATTCAAACAGGAAAAGCAAAGACAGTCCAACTGACCAGCCGGCTAATATGTCCGTAGGATAATGTACGCCCAGATAGATCCTGCTTACACCAATCATAAAAATCAATAAACTTAGCAGACTTGTCAAAAAGTATTTGGCAGGTCTGTTTTTAAGTGTGTTGATGAGTAAAAAAATCACGAGGCCATAAAAAACAAT
>JBBRXH010000111.1:0-6047 GCA_038248565.1 Peptostreptococcales bacterium
TCTGGCCTCAGAAGTTCTAAAGTTTTTTCCCATGATTTTTCTATGTCGAGCATAAATAGAAACCTCTTTCCAAAGCTACAGAAGAAATAGTGAATATTGTTCAGTGGATACATCATAACAAAAATATTTATCCACAGGCAAGGACAAATGCAAAAAAACACAAAAATATTTTATCCTCTTTATACACAGCCTGTTAATAACCTTATACACGACGGCAACTCCCTTAAAAAACTGGGATTCATCGAAATTCTATACAAAATTGTTGACATCAAAAATCTTTAAATGTATAATAACAAAGCGGTATAACGGAAAAGATTCCTTAAGATATACACAGATTAATTTGGAGGAGGTGTCAAAGTGAAACAAACATTACAGCCAAAAGTCAGACAAAGAAGCAAAGAACACGG
Organism: Peptostreptococcales bacterium; assembly: GCA_038248565.1. Lineage (GTDB taxonomy): Bacteria > Bacillota > Clostridia > Peptostreptococcales > Anaerovoracaceae > JBBRXH01. The sequence goes on from JBBRXH010000111.1 coordinate 408, forward strand.
CTTTAGAAAAAGAATGAGTACAAAAAACGGTAGAAATGTTATAAAAAGAAGAAGAACAAGGGGAAGAAAAAAATTAACAGCATAGAGACCGCTCGCAGTGGTCTTTTTTTTAAAAGAAGGAAACAACATGTTAAAGCCTAATATTCTGCGTAGAAAGAAGGATTTCTCCTCCATCTATAATAGGGGAAAATCTGTCGGAGAGAAATTTGTAGTTGTTTTCTCTAAGAAAAATGCGTTGGATTATAACCGAACTGCTTTTTTGTCAAGCAAAAAGGTGGGAAACAGTGTGGTGAGAAACAGAGCCCGAAGACTTATGAAGGAAAGCTATAGAGAATTGAAGGACAAGCTTGATTTGGGATATGACATTATTTTCATAGCGAGAAACACGATCACCAGCGTCAAATGCTGTGAGGTCAAAAAATCCATGGAAGCCGCGCTGAGTAAAGCAAAACTCATGCAGCGCGAATAGTGACGGTGAAGTATTTTGAAAGCGATCATTTTGCTCTTGATTAAGGGCTATCAAAAGATTATTTCACCTATTATGCCCGGAAAATGCCGGTTTTACCCGACTTGCTCAACCTATACACTACAGGCTGTTGAGAAGTATGGTGTAATCAAAGGACTCTTTCTTGGAATAAAAAGGATATTAAAATGTCATCCTTTTCACCCAGGAGGATATGATCCACTAAAATGAATAAAAATGAAATAGAAAATTCAGGAGGATATAGATGACTGGTATTATTGCACAACCATTAGGACAACTGTTATTTGCTCTTTACAATTTAATAGGAAATTACGGAATTACACTGATCGTTTTCACCTTTATTGTAAGACTCTGTCTTTTTCCACTCTATGCAGATCAGATAAAGCATTCCTCGAAACTTCAGGATGTCCAGCCTAAAATTAAAGACATTCAGACCAGATATGCAGGCGATAAAGAAACCATGAACGCCAAGATGATGGAACTGTATAAGGAAGAAAAAGTTAACCCCGCCAGAGGTTGCCTGCCCCTTCTCATACAAATGCCGGTTATCATTGGTCTTTTTGCTTTGCTTAGAAACCCTGTGCTTTATATTGACAATCCCAGCATGCTGATGGCCATACATGAAAACTTCTTATGGATACCTGATTTAAGCCAGCCTGATTTGTGGATTCTGCCGATATTGGCCGGAATAACAACTTATATATCATTTACACAAACTTCAGCAAACCCTCAGATGCAGGGAAATCCTACTATGGTCATGATGAAATACCTTTTTCCTGTAATGATCGTATGGTGGGGAAGATCATTCCCGGCAGGTCTGACTTTATACTGGTTCTTTGGAACTTTTATTCAGATCTTCCAAACAATGGGACTCAATAAATGGAAAGAGTATAACAAGAGAAAAGCAACGAAATAAGCTTCTTTAAGGAGGATAATATACGATGGATTTTTCAGAAAAATGGGGAAAAGACGTAGAGGATGCTACCAGATTAGCTTTAGAAGATTTAAAATTATCAGCGGATGAGGTAGAAGTTATAGTCCTCGAAGCACCAACAAAAGGCTTTCTTGGAATCGGTGCAAAACTTGCCAAGGTTCGCGTAGAAAAGAAAAAGCCTTTGACCCAGGAGCAGCAGAGAGAAAAGGCCAGAGCTGAAGAAAACGCAAATAGAGAAAAAGCTAGAGCAATGGAAGCATCAAAAAAGCCAGATGCGCCTAAAGTTGAAGCAAAGACAGCGGAAACTTTTAAAAGGGATGAAGCCAGAGGAAACAGAGCTCCCCGCGAAGATCGATTCAATGGAAGAAACAGGGGAGAGGATAGACCGCGAAGAGAAGACAGAACACCAAGGGAAGATAGGCCCAGAAGAGAAGACAGACCGAGAAGAGAAGAGAGAAAGCCTATCGTTGCTGCAGATTTAACAGAAGTAAAAGATAGCCGTGCAGAACTTTTCCTCATAGAAATGACTCAAAAGATGGGTCTGGAGCTGGAAATCAAGGTCTATGAAGGTGAAGAAGCGGTTTATGTTAATATTGAAGGAAAAGATTCCGGTACGATCATCGGCAAAAGAGGGCAAACCTTGGATGCGGTCCAGTACCTCACAAGCCTGGTTGTCAACCGTGATAAGGAAAAGCACTCAAGAGTGGTTGTCAATGCTGAAAACTATAGAGAAAAGAGAGAAAAAACTCTCGAGCAGCTTGCAAAGAGGCTTTCTGACAAGGTTGTCAAAAGCGGAAAAAGTGTAAGGTTGGAGCCGATGAATCCTTACGAAAGAAAGGTCATCCACGCAACGCTTCAGACAAGTGCCATTGTCACAACGAGAAGCGAGGGCGAAGAACCATACAGAAGAGTCATTATTGAGCTTAAATAGGAAATACAAACTTAGTCGATCTATAACCTGTGAGCGCTCACAGGTTATTTTTTAGGAAGGCAAAAACATGGAAGATACGATTGCCGCCATAGCAACGGCTTATGGCGAAGGCGGGATAGGCATAATTAGAATAAGCGGAGAGAAGTCCAAGATGATTTTGGATAAGATCTTTCATGCGTCCAATCCCGACGGAAAACTCTTATCTTACGGTGATGCTGGACACAGAAAGCTTTCTTATGGCCATGTCAGGGATTTAGATAAATCAGAGATCATCGATGAAGCCCTCGCGGTTTATATGAAGGCGCCACAAACCTATACCCGGGAGGACGTTGTAGAAATAAGCTGCCATGGCAGCATGATTTCGCTGAGAAAAACTCTGGAACTGGTTCTGAAGAATGGAGCCAGGCTGGCGGAACCCGGCGAATTTACTAAGAGGGCTTTTTTAAACGGTCGAATCGATTTATCCCAGGCAGAAGCTGTCATCGATATGGTCAGAGCAAGGACAAACAAGGGCTTTGAGGTTTCGGTATCCCAGCTGGAAGGTAGTCTGTCAAACGCGGTCAGAGCCCTGAGAGAGGATATACTGAAAGTACTTGCGCATATTATAGTTAATCTGGACTACCCTGATGCAGACATCGAAGAGCTGACTTACAAAGAACTGAGGGATAGCATTACTATGGTAAAGGGTCGGGTTGATGCCCTTGTTGAGACCTCGGAGACAGGAATGATTATTAAAGAAGGCCTGAAAACTGTCATTGTAGGCAAACCCAATGTTGGAAAATCTTCGCTGATGAACGCACTTTTAAAAGAGGCAAGAGCCATCGTAACGGAAATCCCCGGAACGACGAGAGATACTATAGAAGAAATTATCAGTTTAAAAAATATACCTATTCGTCTGATCGATACTGCCGGAATAAGAGAAACAGAAGATTTTATTGAAAAAATAGGAATAGAGAAAAGCAAGGAATCTTTCAACGCAGCAGATCTTGTAGTAGTTGTACTTAACGCATCAGAGCCACTTTCTTCCGAAGATAAAAAAATAATGGCCTATGCAAAGGACAAAAAAACCATCGTTTTGCTTAATAAAGCTGATTTGGGGCAGATACTAAAGGAAAAGGATGTACTACTGCTTGCACCAATGGCTAAAGTCATAACAACGGTAATCCCCAGCAATAAAGGTATTGCTGAATTGGAACAGGCTATATTTGACTTGGTTTATGGTGGAAAAGTCAAGCAGGAAGACAGTATGATGATCACCAATCTTCGTCATAAAAATCTGCTGGAAAATACAAGCAGCGCTCTGAAGGATGCCCTCGATATGGCTGATAGGAATGAAGCGCTGGATTTTATCGAAGTGGATATCAAAAGAGCCTGGGAGCTTCTTGGAGAGATTATTGGGGAAACTGTCAGCGAGGACATCATAGATCAGGTGTTTTCAAGATTTTGTTTAGGGAAATAGGAGCAGGATAAGGGCATGAATTATTTTTTTATGGATGAATATGACGTCATCGTAATAGGAGCGGGCCACGCAGGGTGCGAAGCAGCCTTGGCTTCGGCAAGGCTGGGACAAAAGACTCTGGTGCTTTCCATAAACCTTGAAGCCATAGCCATGATGGCTTGTAATCCTTCTATCGGAGGCACGGGAAAAGGGCATCTGGTAAAGGAAATTGATGCCCTGGGCGGAGAAATGGGCCTTAATATTGATAAGGCATTTATTCAAAGTAAAATGCTGAATGTGGGCAAAGGCCCGGCGGTTCATTCCTTGAGAGCCCAGGCAGATAAAAACAAGTATCACATTGAAATGAAAAAAACCCTGGAAGCCCAAGAAAACCTTGATGTAAAACAAGGCGAAGTCGTAGAGCTTATCGTGGATGAGGGTCGCGTTAAGGGTGTTATTCTCAAAACAGGAGCAGCTTATCATGCAAAGGCTGTTATTATAGCAACAGGAACATTTTTGAGGGGCAAGATCTTCATAGGAGAATGGTCCTTTGAAAGTGGACCAAATGGGCTTTCTCCTTCAATAGCCCTCGGAGAAAACCTTGCACTTCTGGGAATGAAGCTTAGGCGCTTCAAAACAGGTACTCCTGCCAGGGTCTCAGGAAAAACCTTGGATTACAGCAAAATGATAGAGCAGCCCGGAGACGAGGCGATTATACCTTTTTCCTTTATGAACGAAAACCTTTCAAAAGAACAGGTTTCATGCTGGCTTACTTATACAAATGAAGAAACCCACCAGGTCATCCGTAGTAATTTTCTCAAATCTGCCTTATTCGGAGGCCAGATCGAAGGCGTCGGACCCAGGTATTGCCCTTCTATTGAAGATAAAGTAAACAGGTTTGCGGATAAGCAGAGGCATCAGCTTTTTATTGAACCGGAGGGACTTGATACAGACGAAATGTATGTTCAGGGCATGTCTTCAAGCCTTCCTGAAGATATACAAAAGGAGTTCTATCAAACCATTCCGGGACTTGAGTCCTGTAAAATCGTCAGACCGGCTTATGCTATTGAATACGACTGCATCGATCCTCTGGATTTAAAAATAACCCTCGAACATAGTGAAATAGCAGGCCTCTATTGTGCCGGACAGTTTAACGGCAGCTCAGGATACGAGGAGGCTGCTGCCCAGGGACTTATGGCAGGAATAAATGCTGCCTTAAAAATTAAAGGTGAGGGACCCTTTGTTTTAGACAGGTCAGAGGCTTATATTGGCGTTCTGATTGATGATCTGATCACCAAAGGGACCAATGAACCCTATCGCATCATGACATCCAGAGCAGAATACAGACTGCTGCTTAGGCAGGACAACGCAGATATAAGACTGACGGAAAAGGGTTATAACATAGGCCTTGCCTCACCTTTACGTTATAACAAATATCTGCATACAAAGAAAGTTGTGGAGGAAGAGCATATAAGGCTAAAGCAGATAAGTGTGTCACCGGCGGAAGCCAAACCTATTATGGAAAAATATGGAAGCACAATGCTGCAAAACAGAGTCACGTTGGCTGAACTTATCAAAAGACCGGAACTAAGCTACCGTGCACTAATAGAAATTGACCCGGAAAGACCTATTCTGAGTGAGCATGAAGCGGATCAGCTGGAAGTATTGATAAAGTATGAAGGGTACATCAGCAAGCAGCTTTTACAGGTTGAAAAATTTAAAAAACTTGAGAATAGGAAGTTGAGCCCGGATTTTGATTATAATCAGGTAAGTGGCCTACGCATGAAGCGGATCAGCTGGAAGTATTGATAAAGTATGAAGGGTACATCAGCAAGCAGCTTTTACAGGTTGAA
>JBBRXH010000112.1:0-6037 GCA_038248565.1 Peptostreptococcales bacterium
CTGGCTTTTGAGCTCAGCGAAAAATTTGATACGCCGGTTATGCTGCGCGTGACCACTAGAATCTGCCACAGCAAAAGTCTGGTTGAACTTGCGGACCGGATAGAAGTAGGCATGAAAAAATATGAAAAAAACATCGGCAAGTATGTAGCGACGCCTGCAAACAGCAGGGTGACGCGCGTAAAACTGGAAGACAGGATCCAGGCTATGGAAGCTTACTCCAATACCTCCGATATCAATCAGGCAGAGTATAATGGCAGCGAAATCGGCGTCATCAGCGCCGGAGTGGCCTATGAATATGCAAGAGAAGTTTTCGGTGAGGATGCTTCCTACCTGAAGCTTGGCATGACCTATCCCATGCCTATGGACAAGATAAAGGAATTTGCCGGCAAGGTCAAGAAGCTCTACGTCATCGAAGAACTGGATCCCTATATGGAAAATCAGATCCGCATGGCCGGAATCGACTGCATAGGCAAATCTATCATACCGGCTATGGATGAGCTTAATACGGATATTGTCAGAAGTGCTGTTTTTGGCATTAAAAGCCAAAGCATGACGTCCCATTTGGAAGCGGTGGTCAGGCCGCCGACCCTATGCGCCGGCTGCCCCCACAGAGGTTTCTTTCAGGTGCTCAGCAAGAAAAAGAACATCATGATTAGCGGAGATATCGGCTGTTATACTTTAGGGTCTGCCCCTCCGCTTCTGGCCATGGATACCTGTATCTGCATGGGAGCCAGCATCAGTGCCGGTCACGGTGCAGCTAAGGCTTTCGCCAATGCAGGAATTGATACCAGAGCTGTCGCGGTTATCGGAGACTCAACATTCTTTCATTCCGGTGTCACCGGCCTTATGAATGTTGCCTATAACAACAGCAATTGCATCACAGTTATTTTGGATAACAGAATTACCGGCATGACCGGCCACCAGCAAAATCCCGGGACTGGTTTTACCCTCATGGGCGAGCCGGCGGTGGAAACCGATATCGAAATGATCTGTCAGGCGGTCGGTATTAAAAAAGCCAATATATTTGTTATAAATCCCCTGGACCTCAAAGAGACCGACCAGGCCCTAACCGCTGCGCTGGCGCTTAATGAGCCTTCAGTTATTCTGGCAAAATGGCCTTGCATCCTAAAAAAATTCAGCGATCAGGACAAACAGGATTTCGATTTGAGCGCAAAGAACTGTAGAATCAACCAGGAGAAATGCAAAAAATGCAAAAGCTGTGTTAAAACAGGCTGCCCTGCAATTCACTCCGGCGAGATCATAGAAATCGATGAGATCATGTGCACCGGATGTTCAGTCTGTATGCAGGTATGTCCTTTCGATGCGATTATAAGGGAGGCAAAATAAATGAGCGATATAAAAAATATACTTTTAGTCGGCGTCGGCGGACAGGGGACTATCCTGGCCAGCAAAATCCTCTCTGCAGGACTGGTCTTCGCAGGCTATGACGTCAAAATGTCCGAAGTGCACGGCATGTCTCAAAGAGGGGGCAATGTCAGCACCCAAATCAGATTTGGCAAAAAAGTCTACTCTCCGATATTTGGGAAAGGTGAGGCCGATCTCATCGTCGCCTTCGAAAAGATGGAAGCTTTAAGGTGGATAGAATACCTTAAAGAAGGCGGCAAAATGGTCATCAATGACTACGAGATTCCTTCAGCCCCAATTTTATTGGGCAAGATTTCCTATCCGGCAGGTATTATAGAAGAATTGTCTTCGAAAGCCGATGTTTCGGTATTTAAAGCGGCTGATATCGCAACCGGGCTGGGCAACAGCAAGATGATGAATGTGGTTCTTCTAGGCGCCCTAGTCAAAGCTTTGAATATGCCTGGTATAGACTGGGAGAAGATCATTAGAGACAGTGTGAAGGAGAGCTTTGCACTGCTTAATATTAAGGCTTTTAATCTTGGGCTAGCACAGGTTTAAACCTGAGCAGGCGCAAAATAAAATCGGCTTGCGATGTAAAAAACGGATGTAAAAAACATGTAAAAAACATTGTCCAATCTATCCAAAGTGTATTGACATAAAGGGCAAGGCTGTATTATAATAACCCTTGCGTGCAATGCATAGCAATGGTATTCCAAGGTAGCTCAATGGTGGAGCACTCGGCTGTTAACCGATAGGCTGTGGGTTCGAGCCCCACCCTTGGAGCCAAAATGCCGGGGTGGCGGAACTGGCAGACGCACAGGACTTAAAATCCTGCGGGATTAACTTCCCGTACCGGTTCGATTCCGGTCCTCGGCACCATTATCTTCCCAATTTAATATCGCGGAGTGGAGCAGCTGGTAGCTCGTCGGGCTCATAACCCGAAGGTCGTAGGTTCAAATCCTGCCTCCGCAACCACAAAAAAGCAAACAGGTTTTTTCATTAAGAAAAGGCCTGTTTGCTTTTTTGTTATCTTCGATGGTAAATTGAACCTACGACCAAAGGAGGTATCGGGGGAGAGCATCTCCCCTGATTAGAGATGCAAATAGACGGACTTCAGTGCATCGGACCACAGCTTCGGGGATGACAGGCAGCGCCTTGAACCGCTATCGTTAGGCCTAAGCGGCGGGCCTGCCGCCAAGAGGGGGCAGAGCCCCCTATGGAATCTGCGCAGCAGATTGTCGTAGGTTCATCCTGCCTCCGAAGTTCAACTCCCAGCCCATGCAAAATCGTTTCGGAAACGGCAGGAGACCGTGGTGTTCCTTCGCTTACCACACTTCTCCCTTTTCAGCAAAATTTAGTGTATTATTTATTGGAGGGCAATCAATTTTTATTAGTGCAATTCTTAATTTGTAGGGAATATAAATCTATAGTATTGTGTATTTATGATTAGCTAATGTTTTTGGAATGTAGATTGCTTAGCGCTAGGAGGATAATTATGAATATTCGATTATGCAAATTAGGAGACGAAAGTAAATGGATAGAATTAAACCGTGAATTTATGAACTTTGAAATCCAAGAGGAGGGATTGTGGAATAATACAAATAATATGTCTTATACTACCTTTCAAAATACTTTTATTGAAGCAATAAAACATCCGGAATTAATTACTTTACTTTTGATAGAATTAGAGGAGGAGTTAATAGGCTTTGCCAACTTGTTAACTGTCTATAGTGTTTGGGCGCATGGCAAAGCATTAGTTATTGATGATTTGTTTTTAAGGCCAGAATATCGAAGACGTGGTTTTGGAAGAAAAATAATACGCTATATTGAGAACTTAACAAAAGAACAAGGATATAAGCGTTTGCAATTCCAATCAGAATTTAGCAACCCTGAGGCTTGTTCATTTTATGAAAGCCTGGGTTTTGAACCGACTGATATGCATTTCTATACAAAATATGTGTAGGAATTGGATGTAGGTAAAAATATTAACGGGAAGAAACATCATATACGTTCGAAATCATAAAGCATAGGACTACCTAAACATATTAACTGTATAATCCACATACAATCTGAATATTCTGGTCCAATAAGGCCACCATTTCTCTTCGGCAAGAGCCACTAAATTATTAGCCCTTGCCCTTGAGGATGAAATCTTTATTTTATAGTAGAGGAGGACATGTCGCAAATTTTGTAAATGGACAACTGATTTTATGGAGGAAAATATGAAAGAAATTCAATTCTTAATCGAAATAAACGCCCCTAAAGAAAGAGTCTGGTCGACTCTCTGGGAGGATGTATCATTCCGTGACTGGGCAAATAGTATTGATGAAGGCACTTATATGAAGGGGGCAATGAAAGAAGGTAATAAAATCCAGTTTATATCATCTGTAAATGGTTACGGTGTTACAAGTCTGGTAAAGAAACTTAATCCGAATGAGTTTTTATTATTAAGTCATAGTGCTGATACAAAAGAAAGTGGACTGCAGGAACGTGAAAAAGAGTGGACTGGTGGGACAGAGAGTTATTCCCTTGCCGAAAAAAATGGTGTCACTACATTAATTGTTAAAATGGATGTTCCACAAGAACAAGAAGAAACATTTATTATCAGATTTCCTAGGGCTCTGGAGCGTATAAAAACTCTAGCGGAAAAAATGCAATAAGACTACTCGCGAAGACAAATTTAAACTCAGATGATACTAAAAAACCAAGAGTTCTTATGAGGATGAAAAGCTATGGAATCGTTGAATACCTTTTACACCATAGACAGGATGGAATGGCGGGCATGGCTCGCTGAAAACTTTGAGCAAAAAAAAGATATCTGGTTTGTATTTCCAAATAAGGAGTCCGGTGAGAATGGACTTTCCTACAACGAAGCAGTGGAGGAGGCTCTTTGTTTTGGCTGGATCGACAGCACTGTGAAAAAGTTGGATAATAGCCACCGGATTCAACGTTTTTCTCCCAGGAGGCGGACGAGTGGATACTCCAGAGCAAATATCGAAAGGCTGATTTGGCTTGAAAGCCAAGGAATGCTGCATCCCAATGTAAGGCCTGGTGTCTTGGAAATAATCAGTAAACCTTACGAATTTCCTGCGGATATTGTTGAATCGATTCATAGCGACCAAAAGGCATGGGAGCATTATGAAAATTTTTCGCCCGCCTACAAACGGATCAGAATTGCCTATATAGACGGAGCTAGAAAACGGCCAGATGAGTTTAAAAGGCGTCTGGAAAATTTTATTAGGAAAACCCGAGAAAATAAATTAATGGGATATGGTGGAATCAGCAAGTATTACTGGCTCGAATAACGTTATCCTGTGCGAACCTGCGATTTTTTAATTACCCAGTAGCGAGAAATATTTATTTTGAAGAAGACATAATCATTGTTAATGTCTTGTGAATGTCACAAAGAATAGGCAATGTTTGTGACAACTCGAAAACTGAGCACTAAATCCATTGCTTTTGCAAGAATAAAATATCAAAAGCTTCAATTGTCATTTACCATATGCCTAAGTTGCCTAGGAAACTAGCAATAAAGCACTAATAACAATCATCCATCCTGGACCTAGCCGCAATACTCCATTTAACCTACAAAAGATAAAATATATAATAATGTAGGTTAATAGCAAGCAGAGGGGTGATAAGTCATGTCAGTTCTAGACAGTGTATTACAGGAAGAATTAGCGGAGGTTAAAAAACAGATAGGAAGGCGCAAAAAACTTGAAGAATCAATCAAAGAATTGAAGGCAAACATGAAGAAAATAAAAAGGGTGACTAAATGATGGAGAATGGGCAAAACGAGGAATTTTATAAAGCTTTTGAATGAAAATGATTTATCGGAGCATGTTATTTTAATCGGAAGTTGGGCAGAGTATCTTTATGCTCAATCGGTTATATTAAAAGGCTATGAAGCAAATCTAAGAACACTAGTGATTTTTTAAATAAAAACGAACTATAGGTAAATCACTAGCCTGATAACCGAAATGCTTAAAGAGCAAGCTTTTAAAGCGGGATTAGAATTGCAATGTCCCTATAAATGTATATTATTAAGGACATATTTAAAGCAAGCAAAGCATTTATTTGTTATAATAATACCAAATAAAAAGAAAGGTGATAAGCAACATGGAAGAGCAAAACACGATGGCAGATTTTATGGATGAAATAGAGAAATCCATGAGAAAAGTTTATAAAGACGACATCCTGAAAGGAACGATCATATCCGCCAACGACGCGGAGATCCTGGTAAATATAAACCATACTTCGGATGGCATCATCACAAAAGAAGAAATGGCTGATGGGTACGATTATATTGTTGGAGACCTTATTTCGGTCCTAGTCCTTGATCCTCATGATCATGAAGGCAGCGTGATCCTTTCTCACAAAAGTGCCGAGGAAATCGTGGGCTGGGAGGATCTGGAAGAGGCTTTCACCCAAAAGAAGAAGATCACAGTAAAGGTTGCTGAAGTGGTTAAAGGCGGCGTAACAGCATCTTTTAAGGGCGTCAGATGCTTCATTCCGGGTTCGCTTTTGTCCTACCGGTTTGTAGAAGACATGAGCACCTATGTTGGCAAGGATTTAGAAGTCGTCGTCGAGGATTTTGACAAAGACAAAAAGAAAGCAGTCCTTTCAAGGAAGGCTATTGAAGCTGTAGAGAGACAAGGCATGAAGAAGCTGC
>JBBRXH010000113.1:0-5928 GCA_038248565.1 Peptostreptococcales bacterium
AGCCCTACGCTGACCTATAACAGCATCGGCAGGCATATGTCACAGCTGGTGCGAACCCGCATCGCTTCTGTAAAATCACCATGGCTTGGCAAAGTCGCCATGGGCGATGAACATCTGATCCCCGTATCTCATGGGGAGGGAAGATTTGTCGCTTCGGAAGCGCTTCTGGCGGAACTATCCCGAAGTGGCCAAATCGCAACCCAGTATATTGATTTCTTCGGTAATCCCTCCATGCACATCGACCATAACCCCAACAACTCAATCTGGGCTATCGAAGGGATAACCTCGCCGGATGGCCGTATATTCGGGAAGATGGGGCATTCGGAAAGAATCGGCAAGAATCTTTATAAAAATGTGCCCGGAGAAACGGACCAGAAAATCTTTGAAGCCGGTGTCGCCTATTTTAGATAATCAAAAGAAAGCGCATTTGTAAGTTTAGGTTGTGAATGAGTGATTTAATTTAAAAGCCTTTAAAGCATAATGCTTTAGGGCTTTTTCTTTGCCATACAGGAATTCCCCAGTTGCGCAAATGTTGGCAGTGAGCTGGCCTAAAAACATAAATATCGAATGAATAATTTTATATGGCTTATAATGTTCGGGTATTTGATATATTATTAGTAAAATTGACAAAAAAGCATTGGCTATATTTCTGAAACTCGAATATAATTTTTTTATCACTTATATTTAAATTAAATTTGAAATGCATATATTTATACCTAAATCCAAAGGAGGCGGAAGAATGAAAGTAGCAATCGTCATGGGAAGTCAATCGGATTATCCGATCGTCGAAAAAACAGAAGCGGTTCTGAGAGAGTTTGGCGTAGTTTATGAGACCAGAATCATTTCCGCCCATAGGACGCCGAGGGTGGCGGAAGCCTTTGCTACCAAGGCAGAGGGGAATGGCTTTGAAGTCATCATAGCCGCAGCAGGCAAGGCTGCACATTTAGCTGGCGTTATAGCTGCATTCACACCGCTGCCGGTCATCGGGATCCCGGTGAAATCATCAACCCTGGATGGGCTGGATTCACTGCTCTCCATGGTACAAATGCCAAAAGGCATTCCTGTTGCAACGGTAGCCATTGATGGAGCCGAGAATGCGGGACTGCTGGCTGTACAGATTTTATCTGTAAAATATCCTGAACTTAGAGCGGCCATGACAGCCTACAAGATAAAAATGGAGCAGGATGTTATAGCTCTGGATCAGGCATTCAGCAGTAAGCAGTAAGCAGTAGATCAGAAATTGTGCTGCCAAAAGGCAACATTTATTTAGTAAATAAAGGAGAACTATCGTGGAAAAACTTGATATGATTTATGAAGGCAAAGCAAAAAAAGTGTTTAGGACAGATGATCCGAAGCGATATGTTGTATCATACAAGGACGATGCGACTGCGTTTAACGGACTTAAAAAAGGGTCTATAGCCGATAAAGGTATTGTAAATAATAAAATGTCTGCGATTTTATTTCAGATGCTGGAAGAAAAGGGCATACCTACCCATATGATCGCCCTATTAAATGATCGGGATAGCCTGGTCAAAGCGGTTCGGATTTTACCTCTTGAAGTCATTGTGCGAAACGTGGCTGCCGGCTCTATGTCCAAAAGGCTTGGCATACCGGAAGGCACTGTTCTGCCGCAGATTGTCCTTGAGTTTTCCTATAAAAATGATGAGCTGGGTGATCCGCTGATCAATGATGATCACGCCTATGCCATGGGTCTTGCGACGCCGGAGCAGGTAAAAACCATAAAGGCTTATACCCTTAAGATCAATGAATTCTTAAAGGAGTTCTTCCTGGATAAGGGATTGAAGCTGATAGATTTTAAAATAGAGTTCGGACTTTACGACGGGGAAGTCATCCTGGCTGATGAAATTTCTCCGGACACCTGCAGGCTATGGGATGTGAATACCGATGAGAAGATGGACAAGGATAGGTTCAGAAGGGATCTTGGGAAAGTTGAAGAAACCTACCAGGAAGTACTTGCGAGGGTCCAAAAATGTGCGGAATAGTTGGTATTTACGAACCTGGGAAAAAGGACATCGCCAGGTCGGTATACTATGGTCTGCATTCGCTTCAGCATCGCGGGCAGGAAAGTGCGGGAATCGCCTCCAATAAAGATGGTAAGATTCAGTATTATAAAGAAATGGGACTGGTTCAGGAAGTCTTCAACGATGAAATCATCGCCAGACTTCAGGGAGATATTTCCATCGGCCATGTGCGTTACTCGACGACAGGGGAAAGTTACGTGGCCAATGCCATGCCTCTGGTGGTCTATCACAAGGGCGGAAGTCTGGCCCTCGCCCATAACGGCAATTTAGTCAATGCTGCTGAACTTAGAAGCGATATGCAGGATAATGGTGTTATTTTTCAGACGTCTATTGACTCGGAGATTATTGCCAGTCTTATCGCTAAAAACAGCAGGGATCACGACATGGAAGAGGCTATTCACAGGGCGCTTTCTGTGGTCAAGGGATCCTATGCGCTGGTGATCACCTATGAAAATAAACTGGTCGGCATAAGAGACCCTTATGGGATCAGACCGCTGTGCATCGGGAAACTGGCGGATGGCTATGTGCTTTCCTCAGAAAGCTGCATATTCCCGCTAATCAATGCTGAATTTGTACGGGACGTTGCGCCAGGGGAAATGGTTATGATAGAAAACGGAGAACTTAGAAGCATTCCCAATGGTGGCTGCCAGGGCCGCGCCATCTGTGCTTTTGAGTATGTGTATCTGGCAAGGCCGGATAGCGATATCGATAACAAGAGCGTCTATATGGCCAGAAGCAATGCTGGGAGAATACTTGCCATGGAGCAGCCGGTAGAGGCGGATATGGTCATCGCTGTACCGGATTCGGGAACGGTGGCGGCCATCGGCTACGCTGAAGCTTCAGGCATCCCTTTCGGGGAAGGCCTGATTAAAAACAGATATGTGGGCAGAACCTTTATTCAGCCTGACCAGCGTATGCGGGAGCTCAGCGTGAAAATGAAGCTGAATGTCCTTAAGGATAATGTAAGAGGTAAAAGAATCGTTATGATAGATGATTCCATAGTGAGAGGTACAACAAGTGGTAAGATCGTCAAGATGTTAAAAGAAGCCGGCGCAAAAGAGGTCCATGTCAGGATCAGCTCGCCGCCGGTCATGCATTCCTGCCATTTCGGTATTGATACGCCAAGCAGAAAGAATCTGGTAGCAGCCAACCACTCCGTAAAAGAGATAAAGCGTATGCTGGGGGCGGACAGCCTTGGTTATCTCAGCGTTGAAGGTCTTTGGGAAGCTATTGAACTCGGGGGGAGCAACATCTGCGTAGCCTGCTTCAACGGGGAGTACCCCATGGAAGTACCTGACACCGGAGACAAATTTATGTTCGAGAAGGAAGTCAGCTAAGTAGAAATGGTAGAAAGGCCAGAAGGTGAAATGGATGAGCGAGAAATTGACCTATAAAGATGCCGGCGTCGATACCAAGGAAGGCGAAAAGGCAGTAAAACTCATGAAAAGTCATGTACAGAAGACTTTTAATGCTAATGTGCTGACTGGACTTGGCAGCTTTGGCAGCCTGTTTAAACTGGACTTGACTGATATCAGGGAGCCGGTGCTGGTGTCCGGCACGGACGGGGTTGGCACCAAGCTGAAGATCGCTTTTCTCATGGACAGGCATGATACAGTAGGTCAGGACTGCGTGGCCATGTGCGTCAATGATATTTTATGTCAGGGGGCCAAACCCTTATTTTTTCTGGACTATATTGCAACTGGCAAAGTTCAGGCCGAAAAAATAGCAGACATCGTCAAGGGGATAGCTGATGGCTGCCTCCGTGCCGGCTGCGCCCTCGTTGGCGGTGAAACGGCGGAAATGCCCGGATTTTACAGCGACGGGGAATATGATATGGCGGGTTTTGCCGTTGGCATTGTTGACCGGGATAAAATAATCGACGGATCAAAAATAAAAGAGGGAGATGTTCTAATTGGGCTGTCTTCCAGTGGACTGCACAGCAATGGTTACTCGCTAGCTAGGAAGCTTCTGCTTGAACAAATGAATTTTGAAATTTCAGAGTTTATTCCGGATTTGGGCATGTCCCTTGGAGAAGCGCTTTTAACGCCGACTAAAATCTATACCCCTCAGTGTGAAGCTGTGCTGCCCGAGATAGCCGTAAAAGGTATTATCCATATCACCGGCGGCGGTTTTTTTGAGAACATTCCACGCATTATCCCGGAAGGGCTTGGCGTTGAAATCAACCTGGGGACCTGGGACATTCCGCCAATTTTCGGCTTTATCCAAAAGAGCGGAGAAATTGAAAGGGATGAAATGTACGCCACCTTTAATATGGGCGTCGGTATGATCATGATTGTCGACGAAACAGAAGCTTATAAGGTCATCACAAAACTTAACACTATTGGAGAAAAAGCGGCCATCATTGGCAAAGTTGTTTCTGGTGAAGGCGTATCCCTATGCCAAAGATAAATATTACTGTTTTAGTATCCGGGGGCGGAACCAATCTTCAGGCCATTATCGATGGCATCGCCAGCGGTTATATTGATCAGGGCCAGATCGTACAGGTTATCTCCAGCCGTAATGATGCTTTTGCCCTATCTCGGGCTAAGAAGAGCGGTATAAACGGACTTCATATCGGGAAGGATAACTTTCCCGATGAGGATAAACGAATAGCTGCGATTTTAACGGCCCTGGATCAGAGTCAGACAGGACTTGTTGTCCTGGCTGGATATGTGAGCATTTTGGCGCCTGAAATCATTCAAAGATATCGGCATCGCATCATCAATATTCATCCGTCTCTCATACCGGACTTTTGCGGCATGGGGTTTTACGGGACGAAGGTTCATGAGGCTGTTTTGGCCAGCGGTGTTAAAAAAACCGGCGTTACTGTGCATTACGTGGATGAAGGTGTGGATTCCGGAGAAATCATACTTCAAAAAGAGGTGGCAGTTTTAGAGAGGGATACTGTTTCTTCACTGGCTCAGAGAGTTCTTGAAACCGAGCATCAGCTTCTTACAGAGGCTGTCAGGCTTTTGTGCAGAAAATTAAACAAGTTGTAATGGAGGGCAAATGAGATGAGAGCATTAATCAGCGTATCTGATAAGGAAGGGATTTTAGAATTTGCCGGTGCACTCAGGAGTATGGGCGTGGAAATCATTTCTACCGGCGGAACGGCAATTGTTTTGGCCGATAATGGTATCGAAGTCACCAATATCTCTGAGGTAACCGGGTTTCCGGAGTGCCTGGACGGCCGGGTCAAGACCCTGCATCCGGCGGTGCATGGCGGGATTTTGGCCATGAGAAACAAGAAGGATCATATGGATCAGCTGAGAGAACTGAATATAAAGCCCATCGATCTTGTTATCATCAATCTTTATCCTTTTAAACAGACTATTCTAAGGGCAGATACCCAGCTTGAGGAAGCCATAGAGAATATTGATATAGGCGGGCCAACCATGCTCAGGTCTGCAGCCAAAAATCATAAGGATGTCATCGTGATCTGCGATCCCTGCGATTATGGGAGGGTGATAGAGGAGCTTAAGGAAACCGGAAAAGTCTCCTATTATACCAAATATCGGCTGGCGCTTAAGGTTTTTGAACACACCGCTGCCTATGATGCCCTGATCGCCGATTATCTGCGAAAGGAAATCTCGGCGGACCTTCCGGATAATTTAACGCTAACCTTTGAAAAGGTTCAGGATCTGAGATATGGAGAAAATCCCCACCAGAAGGCAGCCTACTATAAGGAACTCAAACCCGGCAAGGGCGATTTGGTAGGGGCGCTGCAGCTTCATGGCAAAGAGCTTTCTTTCAACAATATCAATGATACAAATGGCGCCCTGGAGACCCTTAAGGAATTCGACGAACCGGCTATAGTGGCAGTCAAGCATGCTACCCCCTGCGGAGTTGGTGTGGGCTATGACATCTATGACGCCTACCTTAAAGC
>JBBRXH010000114.1:0-5856 GCA_038248565.1 Peptostreptococcales bacterium
ACTTTACGATAAGGGGTTTCTATAAAACCATACTCATTGATTTTGCCGTAGGTGGTCAGTGATCCGATCAGTCCGATATTCGGACCTTCCGGAGTTTCTATCGGACACATTCTGCCGTAATGAGAGTGGTGGACGTCACGGACTTCAAAGCCCGCTCTTTCTCTCGAAAGGCCGCCTGGTCCCAATGCTGAAAGCCTTCTTTTATGTGTCAGCTCTGCAAGGGGATTGGTCTGATCCATAAACTGTGACAGCTGACTGCTTCCAAAAAATTCCTTGATGGCTGCAGTAACAGGTCTGATGTTCATGAGAGACTGAGGCGTCGTGACTTCTATATCCTGGATAGTCATTCTCTCTTTGACAACTCTCTCCATACGGGCGAGTCCGATTCTGAACTGATTCTGAAGGAGTTCTCCCACAGATCTCAGCCTTCTGTTGCCCAGATGGTCGATGTCATCGGTAAAGCCTATGCCGCTGCTCAGATTCAGTATGTATGAAACTGAAGCGATGATATCATCTATGATAATATGTTTTGGAGATAATTTGGATTTGTTCAGCACTAGGGCTTCTCTGATTTCGCTTTGGGTCTGATTATTTTTAAGAAGCTCAACTAAAACCGGATAGTGAACCTTCTCCGGGATCTTAAGGTCATCGATTTTGAAGTCGATAAAATTCTTAATATTGACAAAGTTATTGCCGATGACTTTTACGACCTTCTCGTCATCGTCGTTGTTCCTGCTATAGACATAAGCAGAAGAAACACCGCAATTTTCGATTTGGTAGGCCATATCTCTTGAAATTCTGTGATGATCGCCATCTTTTTCCACGAGGACTTCTCCCGTATTGGGATCGATAATATCCTCAGCTGCGATGCAGTCGATCAGTCGGTTAGCAAGGCCTAATTTTTTATTGTATTTGTATCTTCCTACTTTAGCCAGATCATATCTTTTGGCGTCAAAAAATAGGGAATCGAGAAGAGACCTCGCACTTTCAACGGTTGGAGGTTCTCCCGGTCTTAGTTTTTTATATATTTCCTTTAGACCATCTTCATAATTGTTGGTAGGATCCTTTTCCAAAGTCTTTCTCAGTCTTTCATCAAGTTCTCCGTTGTAGCCGAAGATATCGATGATTTCCTGGTTCGTGCCGAAGCCCATTGCGCGAAGCAGCGTTGTTACCGGCTGTTTTCTCGTGCGGTCCACTCTGACGGAAATGATCTCATTGGAATCGGTCTCGTACTCCAGCCAGGCCCCTCTGTTTGGGATGATCTGGGTAGAGAAAAGTTTTTTGTTTGATTTATCGACAGTTACATTATAATAAGGTCCCGGTGATCTGACGAGCTGTGTTACGACAACTCTTTCTGCGCCATTGTAAATAAAGGTTCCTTTTTCTGTCATTAAGGGGAAATCCCCCATGAATACTTCCTGTTCCTTTACTTCTCCAGTGTCTTTGTTGACCAGTCTGACGCGCACCTTAAGAGGTGCTGCGAAAGTCACATCACGTTCCTTGCATTCTTCTTCATCGTATTTGGGATTATCTTTAAGGGAATAATCAATAAACTCCAGCACTAAATTTCCCGCATAATCTTTTATGGGGGAAATGTCTTCGAAGACTTCTCTTAAACCTTCTTCAATGAACCAATTATAGGAATCTTTTTGGATTTGGATCAGGTTTGGCATAACCGCTACTTCTTCGATTTTTGAGTAGCTCATTCTTGTTCTTTTACCTATTTTTACAGGTTGTGGCATAATCATCACTCCTTGCATTGAAAACAATATACTTTGCGTGGCAATGTAATATAATATCACAAGTGTGTCAACCAGTCAATCAGAATATGCAATATTTATACCAATTAAATTAAAGGGGGATGGTTCGAATTCGCCGGTGGCAAACCTCCCCTATCCCCCAAGACACAAATATGAAAACTATTTAAGTTCTACAGTTGCGCCAACTTCAACAAGTTTTGCTTTTACTTCTTCAGCTTCTGCCTTGGATACGCCTTCTTTAACGTTTCCAGGAGCGCTGTCTACGAGATCTTTAGCTTCCTTTAAGCCAAGGCCTGTCAGTTCTCTTACTACCTTGATAACCTTGATTTTTTCTGCGCCGCAGCTAACGAGCACGACATTGAATTCGGTCTGCTCTTCAACTTCAACTGCTGCTGCACCTGATCCTGCTGCTGCTACTGGAGCTGCTGCGGATACGCCGAATTCTTCTTCGCAAGCCTTTACGAGTTCACTTACTTCCAAAACTGTCATGGCCTTTATGGCTTCAATTATTTGTTCTTTTGTCATTGTATTATCCTCCGTTTTTATTATTTTAATTTGGTGGGAAGCCCTCTCCATTTTGGAGAATCCAGGCTCCATACTTATTTATGATTTTGTATGAGGTCTTATTGTTCTGCCTTTTGTTCGGCTATTGCCTGAAGGGTACGGGCGAACTTGGAAACAGGAGACAGAATGCTTCCCATAAATTTGGAAATAAGCTCGTCTCTGGATGGAAGCATAGCGATGGCTTTAACGCCGTCTGCATCATACATGGTTCCGTCGAAGATCCCTGCTTTGAATTCCATTTTTTTGAAATCCTTCATGATTCCACTGAGAATCTTTGCAGGAGCCATAGGATCGCCATAACTGAATGCGAATGCAGATGGTCCGCTGAGTACGTTTTCCAGTTCAGCGAATTTGGTATCTTTGATTGCTCTGCTGACCATCTTGTTCTTATAAACGGTATAGTCAACATCGGCATCACGAAGTCTTTTTCTCATGGCATCAGCCTGTTCTACGCTGATTCCCATGTAGTCAATGACGACTGCAGATTCTGCCTTTTCCAGCTTTTCTTTAATTTCGTCAATAACGCTTTGTTTTTTCTTTAAATTCTCTACTGACATTTTTTCTTGCACCTCCTTGTGATTATTTCATCGTGTTTTCGGTTGGCTTTTAGTTAAAAAAGCCTTTTCCACCGATAGACAGAAAAGGCTAATAAAATTTCTTTTATATAGGACCTCGGCAGGGAATTAAGCTTGCGCACCTGCTGTCTACGGTTAGTATTCAATTGTGGGTCTGATTTTTTAGCCTGATATTTTAATCGGATTGATTTTAATTCCGGGACCCATAGTGCTTGAAATGGTTACACTCTTAAGGTACTGGCCTTTAGCTGCTGATGGTTTTGCCTTAATGACAGCTTCTAAAAGTGCTTTGAAATTATCCGTTAATTTTTCAGGTCCAAAGGATGCTTTTCCGATAGCGGTATGGATAATGTTGGTTTTATCAAGTCTGTATTCAACTTTACCGGCTTTGATTTCTTCAAGAGCTCTGGTGACGTCCATTGTAACAGTTCCTGATTTTGGGTTAGGCATCAGACCTTTAGGTCCGAGGATCTTCCCTAATTTTCCTACAACACCCATCATATCAGGGGTTGCTACCACTACGTCAAAGTCAAACCAGTTTTCAGTCTGAATCTTTGTAGCCATATCTTCAGCTCCAACAAATTCAGCGCCTGCTGCTTCAGCTTCCTTGGCTTTTTCTCCCTTGGCGAATACCAGTACGCGTTTGACTTTACCGGTCCCGTGGGGTAGTACGATGGCACCTCTGACCTGCTGATCTGCATGTCTTGAGTCTACACCGAGTTTGATATGCACTTCGATGGATTCGTCAAACTTGGCTTTGGCTGTTTGAAGAGCTATGCCAAATGCTTCATTGACATCGAATAACACGCGTTTGTCGAACAATTTTAATGAGTCTTTGTAAGATTTTCCTCTTTTAGGCATTTTGTTTACCTCCTGTGGTATTAGCGGTTATAACAACCTCCCACTAAATTAATCCTTGACGATGATCCCCATACTTCTTGCTGTGCCTTTGATCATATCAGCAGCAGAGTCAATATTGGCAGCATTGAGATCCGGCATTTTTGCCTTCGCTATGTCTCTGACCTGGTCCATAGTAACTGTGGCTACCTTCTTTTTATTTGGTTCTCCGGAACCGCTTTTAATGTTAGCCGCTTTTTTGAGCAGTACGGCTGCAGGTGGAGTCTTGGTGATGAATGTGAATGATCTGTCAGCATAGACTGTGATGACTACCGGAATAATCATGCCTGGCTGATCTGCTGTTTTGGCGTTGAACTGTTTGCAGAAATCCATGATGTTTACGCCTTTTTGTCCAAGCGCCGGTCCTACTGGTGGAGCTGGTGTTGCATTTCCTGCATTAATCTGCAGTTTAATGAAAGCTGTTATTTTTTTTGCCATTTTTTTGTCACCTCCTTTATGTTATAGTTTGTCAACCTGTCCAAATTCTAATTCGACAGGGGTTTCTCTGCCAAACATGGATATTTTAACCTTTAATATCTGTTTATCCAAGTGCACTTCCTCAACGGTACCCATAAAGCTTTCGAAAGGTCCGCTGATAACTTTAACGCTATCGCCGGGTTCAACATCAAGCTTGATATATACCTTCTCTATGCCCATTCTTCTAACTTCTTCATTCGTCAGAGGAACAGGTTCTGAACCATGGCCTACAAATCCCGTGACGCCCTGGGTATTTCTGACCAGGTACCAGGATTCATTGGTGATGATCATTTTCACGATTACATAGCCGGGAAACATTTTTCTGGTCTTGATTTTTCTCTGACCATCCTTTATCTCCACTCTGTCTTCTGTAGGCACGACAATGCTGAGTACCAGGTCTTGCATACCTCTGTTCTCAACGATCTTCTCTATATTGACTTTGACCTTGTTCTCGTGGCCTGAATAGGTGTGGACAACATACCATTTCGGGATCCTTGAAGGGTCGATTTCAACAGCAACAGCGGCTTCCTTAGGTTTGTCCGGGGATGCAGCCAGGGCGGTATCTTCCACTTCTTCTAAAGATTCTTCCTGCTCTTCCTCTAAAACCTGAGGTGAAATCTCCGCAAGATCCTCTAAAGGTTCATCGGCTTCATCGTCCATATCTTCATCGGAATCCAGGTCAAAATCTTCTTCCAGATCTTCAGGTTCTTCAATTTTTTTTGTTTTTGCCATTATTGAGCAGAAGCAGCTACCTGCTTCCCCCTCCTTTGCTTTTTAGAAACTAATATTTAATATGTACTTAAGTGCGCCAAGAAAGAGTGAGTCTACGATCCATATGCCCATACTGAAAGCAAAACAGGTGAAAATAACTACACCAGTATAAGAACCCAGTTCTTTTCTGGTCGGCCATACAACTTTTTTTGTTTCTGTTTTTATGCCTCTGAAATATTCCTTAACGTCAATTTTTTTTCTTGCTGCGGCGGGGTTTATTGCGGGCTTTTTATCCGTTGTCTTTTTGTCCATGATTTTCACTCCCTTTATTTGGTTTCTTTGTGAAGTGTGTGTTTTTTGCAGAATCTGCAGTATTTATTAAATTCCAAACGGTCCGGATCGTTTTTCTTGTTCTTTGTCGTGTTGTAGTTTCTCTGCTTACATTCGGTACATGCAAGCACAACCTTAACTCTCATCTTTACACCTCCCAGGTAGCTTTTTCAGTGTCTAATATCTTTAAATGACATACTTAACACGATTTTATCATGTCTATCATTATAAAGTCGCTCAATAAAATTAACATAATTAAAATTGTCTGTCAAGGATTTTTTGGTATCAGCAATCAAATGAGCAGCCTGTTTTAGGGCTGCCATTCACGTATCTTTCATATTACCTTATTCTGCGTCCGGAGTCTATACATATCTTGATTTATTTGCTATTCTATTTGTAATCGTTAAATGAAAAAGTAACTGCAATTTTAGGCTATAACAATTGCAGTTAGTCTTGCAGAGATTTTTGGTATACTAAAGTGGTCGATTTGCTGTGTTGCTTGGCGTTTAATTCAGTTGGAGGTATCAACTATGCCAAGTGTA
>JBBRXH010000115.1:0-5836 GCA_038248565.1 Peptostreptococcales bacterium
AAGGGGATTCCTGTTTCGCTGTGAAGCTGTTTCATAGCCGGTAAAATCTTAAGCTCTTCCGGCAGACCCTGATCCTGAAGCTCCAGGTAGAAATTGTCTTCTCCGAAAATATCAAGTAGTGCAAGGGCTTCTGCCTTTGCCCCGTTATAATCTTCATTTAAAAGTTTTCTTTGAACATTACCGGCCAGACAGGCACTTAAAGCGATGAGTCCCCCGCTGTATTTTCTGAGTACTTCATGGTCAATTCTGGGTTTATAGTAGAAACCCTCAATAAAACCCAGAGAAACGATCTTCATCAGGTTTTTATAACCCTCTTCATTTTTGGCAAGCAAGACAAGGTGCCCCTGATATTTGTCGTAATCCGACTCCTTATCCTTCATGGTTCTCGCAGCCGTATAAACCTCACACCCGATGATCGGTTTAATCCCCTGCTTTATGGCTTCCTTATAAAAATCCACAACGCCGAACATGACGCCATGGTCCGTTATAGCGATAGCCTTCATCCCTAAATCCTTGGCTCTTGCAATCAGCTTTGGGATGCTGGCAGCACCGTCGAGTAAGCTATATTCCGTATGTACATGCAGATGGACAAAACTCATGGGGCCTCCTTGGGCTTTAGTATTTATAGAGTCAGTATAGCATCAAAACCCTCCCGATTGTAAAAAAAAATCCAAAGCTGAAGAGAATTTTCAGCTTTGGATGCGTTATATTTATAAGTTATAAAGCGCAGTATTTTGCAAGATAATCCTCAATTTTTGTCTTCATATGATCATCCAGGACGATTTTGCCGTCAATTCTGATATTATGAAGAATCTCCAAAATCTCTCTGATGGTTATAATGGCATAGGTTCTGATGCCATAGGCCTCAAAGAGTTCCTGAGTGGCCGTCAGAGTATTTTGTCCTCTTTCCATTCTGTCTACGGATATGACCATGCCTACAAAATCAACATCTGCTTCAGCCCTGATCACAGGCAGTATTTCGCGAACAGCGGTTCCCGCCGTAATCACATCTTCCACAATCAGCACCTTATCCCTGTCCTTGAGCTGATAGCCGATGATGGTGCCGCCTTCCCCGTGGTCTTTGGCCTCTTTTCTATTAAAGCAGTACCGCACATCCTGATCATAATCATTACTTAGAGCGATAGCTGTTGCAACGACAAGGGGAATTCCTTTATACGCAGGACCGAAAAGGGCGGTGATTTCCTCATTGATTTGATCTTTGATGCAGCCTGCATAAAAGCTTCCTAGCCTGGCGATCTGGGCGCCGGTTTTATAATTCCCCGTATTGATAAAGTAGGGGGTTTTCCTCCCGCTTTTTGTAATAAAGTCTCCGAAGGTCAGCACGCCGGACTTTACCATAAATATTGCAAACTCTTTCTTCAGTTCATAAATCGATGAATCCATCCTGTATCTCCTTTATCGTCTTAAATCCATAGCGCTGCATATAGCTAATCAGTTCGTCCCTTATCCTGAGCGGTGCTGCAGGATCGATAAGAGCTGCTGTACCAACTGAAACCGCATCCGCTCCCGCAAGAATGAACTCTGCCGCATCCTCTCCGGTCATGATGCCACCCAACCCGATAATCGGGATAGCAACCGCCCGTCTGACTTGATAGACCATTCGTACCGCTACAGGTTTTATAGCCGGCCCGGATAAGCCCCCGGTTTTATTCGCGAGGATTGGTTTTCTTGCGTGGACATCTATCTTCATACCCAGCAGTGTATTGATCAGGGAGACTGCGTCTGCTCCTTCTGATTCAACCGCTTTCGCAATTTCAGTGATATCCGTCACATTGGGCGTTAGTTTTACGATGAGGGGCTGTTTTGCCGCTTTTTTGACCTCTCTGATGATTTCAGCTGCAAGGCGCGGGCTGGTGCCAAAGCCGATGCCGCCTTCTTTGATGTTGGGGCAGGAAATATTGATCTCCAGCAGATCCACTGTCGACTCTCTGAGTTTTTCCACGCAGAGGCAGTAATCCTTAACGGTTTTACCCACGATATTCACGATGAGTTTGGTGTCGAAAGTTTCCAGGTAGGGCAATTCATGGGCTATAAAATAATCGATTCCAGGGTTTTGAAGGCCGACAGCGTTGAGCATGCCGCCATAAGTCTCGGCGATACGTGGTGTCTTATTGCCTTCCCAGGCTTCAAGGGAAACGCCTTTGGTAATGATGGCCCCCAGTTCATTTAAATCATAATAGCCGCTGCTCTCCCGGGCTGAAAAGGTTCCCGAAGCCGTAGTAATAGGATTTTTTAGGGTAACCCCAGCAATCGTCACCGAAAGATCCAGTTCACGCATCCCACTTCACATCCTTTCCCAGGAATACAGGGCCATCCTGGCAAACTTTTCTGTAGCCCTCTTTTGTCCTGCAGACGCAGCCCAGGCAGGCACCATATCCGCAGCCCATCCTTTCCTCCATTGAGACCTGAATTGGAACATTAATTTCTGCGCAGTAGGCAGAAAGTTCCCGAAGCATGGGCTTTGGTCCGCAGCTGTAAAAATAATCCGATGCCACTTTCTGTTCTCTGATATAGTCCATCACCGTTCCTTTAAATCCCTGGCTGCCGTTATCCGTTGCGATATGAATATCTATACCGAGCGCAGCGAAGTCGCCGGCAAGAAAAGCTTCCAGTCTAAAGCCAAGGATCGCTGTGACCTGATCCCCCTGCTTTATTAGCGCTTTTGCCAATGCTAAGAGCGGCGGAACCCCCAGCCCTCCACCGACTAAAGTCACCTGCCTTTGCCCTGATTTTTCCAGGGTGTTTAAACAGTCAAAGCCTTTGCCCTGAGCTGTGCTGAGTTTAACAGCGTCGCCGGTTTTGTAGCCTGAAAACTCCAGCGTCCCAGCCCCCACCACGCCGTAGACAAGGGTCAGGCTATCTTCTGAAATATCACAGAGGCTGATTGGTCTTGGCAATAAAGTATGCTCCCCTTTCGGGTAAAGATTGACAAACTGTCCCGGGGCAGCGCCCTCGGCCGCCCACGGGCTCGAAATTTCGATTCTATAAATAGCCTCTGCTATTTGTTCGTTTCTAACCACACGCCCATAAGTGATACCCTTTGACGGACTATTGACAGTTTTACTACACATGATAAGACCCAAATACTTTCTGAAGGTCTTTTTTCATGGTTAAAACAGCCTCCCTGGCAGCTTCAGCGAATTCCTTCTCTGCAAATTTAGGAATTTTTCCGCCGGTCCCCTGATCCTGTTTATAGGCAGCGATAATACCGCGGGAAGAGTTGACGATAAAGCCCTCTCCATCCTGATCGGCAAAGTCCTTAAGATCCTCAGCCCGCCCGCCCTGTACGCCGTAGCCCGGCACAAGGAAAAAAGTATGGGGCATGCTGCTGCGCAGCTCCGCTGCCTGATTGCTGTAAGTAGCCCCAACAACCGCGCCTATTTTACTGTATTTCCCCGCCCCCATGACAGAAAGCCCCCAATCACTGACTAGCTTTGCCGTATGCAAGTAAAGCGGTTTCCCTGAAACCAAAAGATCCTGAAGTTCAACGCCGCTGGGATTGCTGGTTTTAACCAGTACAAACACCGCTTTATCCTTCTGACTGCATACTCTGATAAAAGGTGCAATGCCGTCGTAACCCATATAAGGATTTAGTGTCACGGCATCCTCCCGCCAGATATCCGTAAAAGCACCTTCGATGGAAACCCCATCGATATGGGCGGTGTAGGCTTCTGCCGTTGATGCGATATCTCCCCGTTTGATGTCCCCTATAACGAGAAGGCCTTTATCCTTAGCATACCTGATGGTTTCGATATAGGCCCTAATTCCCGGCAGGCCATACATTTCGTACATGGCGATCTGGGGTTTTACAGCCGGGATCAGATCATAAATCTGATCGATGATTGCTTTATTGAAAGCCATCAGCATCTGACCTGCAGCTTCCGGGGTTTTGCCAAAGTTATCTATAGCTTCTGCTCTTATATACTCCGGAATCATGGCAAAGGTAGGGTCAAGTCCCACAACCGTTGGATTTCCTGTTTCAATTATTTTTTCTATTAAGCGGTCAATCATGATAAACCTCCCTGCTAAGTACGCCATTGATGATAACAGCCAGTATCCTGCCATAAACCGTCATGCCTTTAAAGGGGGTATTCCTGCCTTTCGATGCAAAGGATAAGGCTGAAATTTTATAGGGTTCCTGTACATCTATGATGGTTATGTCCGCACATTTACCCACACCTATATCCCCCTTGTCGATGCCGGCTATTTTTGCGGGCACAAAACTCATTTTTTCAATCAGTGCGAGGGGCGTCAGTATGGCTGTTTTAACCAGGCTAGTATAGCTGACAGCGAAACTGGTCTCAAGACCGATGACACCGTTTGGCGCCTCAGAAAAAGGCACCGCTTTTTCCGATTCTTCATGGGGCGCATGATCTGTCGCTATGGCATCAAGGGTCCCGTCTTTTAGACCTCGAATGATTGCAGCCACATCCGCCTTTGTTCTGAGGGGCGGGTTCATTTTCTTATTAGTATCAAATTCAGGATTCATACCTTCGTCAAGGGTAAAATAATGGGGTGCTGTTTCTGCGGTAATATTTATGCCTTTTATTTTTGCTGCTCTAATTAAATCTACACTGGTTTTTGTACTGATATGACAAAAATGAAGCCGCGCGCCGGTTTCCTCCGCCAGTCTGATATCTCTTTCTACAATGAGCTCTTCAGGTTCTGCATGAGAAAAAACAGGTAAATTAAGTCTTTTAGCCAGGATCATCGCCTTTTTCATAAGATTCTCGTCAAGAACCGTCTTCCCATCCTCGCTGATGGCCACGATACCTTCCTCCGCCATGCCCCGAATGTCCGACAGGGACTCCCCCTTCTGACCCTTTGTGATGGCGCCGACGGTCAGCAGCGAAACCCCATTAGCTTCGGCGGCACGTCTTTTGATATAGCCCACAACTTCCCGATTATCCACTACCGGCTCAGTATTGGGCATACAGCAGACTGTGGTGAAGCCTCCGCGTCTGGCTGCACTGCATCCGCTGCCGATGGTCTCCTTATGGGTAAATCCCGGCTCTCTAAAATGAACATGGAGGTCGATGAGTCCGGGTACTACCCATTTGCCGGTAGCATCAAAATAGTCGATTTCGTAAGAGTCCTCTAAATAGTTTTTCCTTCTCCCCCCGTAGTCGATGATCTTCCCCTCTTCAATCCATAAATCCTGAATCTCGAAGGTCCCTGTGGCCGGATTGATGACCAGGCCATTGCTGATGCATAAAGGCATGGTTTACTCCTCCTTCACATCTACGATCTCATCACAGTATTCGCATCTGTATTCCCGGGTTTCCCGATCGACCAGATGAAATATCTGCGGTGCATTTCTCTCAACGGATGTCACGCATCTGGGGTTTTTGCACCTGATGATGTTGACCACCTTTTCCGGCAGCTTAAGATTTATTTTCTGCGTTACGATATGGTTTTCTATGATATTGATCGTAGCCTGAGGGTCTATGAGACCTAAGGCTGCCAGATCCACGTCGATGACGTTTTCAATTTTAATGATATCTTTTTTCCCGTATTTCTTGCTGGAGGCATTCATGATAAATGCGACCGTATAGTCCGCCTTATCGATGCCCAGATAATTAATGATCTTAATACCCTGGCCTGCGCTGACGTGATCTATGACGATGCCTTTTGCAATACTGTTGACTAATACCATCTGCTACACCCCCAATAATTTCATGATGAGTGCCATCCTGGCAAACATCCCATATTTTGCCTGCTGGAAATAATAGGCTCTCGGATCTGAATCAACCTCTACCGCGATTTCATTGACCCTTGGCAGAGGATGCAGCACCATCATATTTTTATTGGCGAG
>JBBRXH010000116.1:0-5832 GCA_038248565.1 Peptostreptococcales bacterium
ATCCAACGGATGCATCCCAAACCATTTTTGAAAATATTTGATATAATAGCGCACTGCAGAAAATCCGGATTCTTCTGAAATGACGCCAATTTTTTTATCCGTGCCCAGCAGTAGTTTTTCTGATTCTTCAACGCGTATAAAACTGAGCAGGTCCTGAAAGCTAAGCCCCGTAGCTGTTTTTATCACATGAGACAGGTAAAATATGCTTAAATGCTCCATTTCCGCAATTTCGTTCAAAGTAAGTTTTCTCGAATGATTGTCATAAAGATAATCCGTTATACGGTTTAAGCGTTCAGCCAGAATCTTATTGCCTTTATTTCTGCTCTCATTGATGAACTTGCCTTCTTCCATGGCAAAGCACTGAAAATCGCTCATAAGACAGGATAATAGATTGCAGGTATGCTCTATGGCCCGGTGCTGGTAGTCCTTTTCCTCTGCCAGAGTTTCAAGAACGATACGCGTCAGCAAAGCTCTTAAATTTTCGAGGCTTTCATCCTCTGCATCCTTCATATCTGTCACGAAAAAGCAATTCTTTAAGTTATTATAGTATTTGGAAAAAAACTTAAGATCGATCTGCAGCAGTAAAACCATATTGGGCTCGCCGCTCGTATCAAAGCTGTGAATTTCTCTGTCATTTAGAATGAAAACATCCCCAGGTTTAAGGATGTAATTGTAGTAGCCATTTTTCAGCTTGATGCTGCCTTTCAGCACATAAACGACTTCCATTTCATCATGGAAATGGATTGGGTACTCTTCAATATGGGCTACGATGACATTTATTGGGAGTTCTTCCTTGAAAAAGAGCTTCTCCTTTAACATTTTATCCTCCGTTTTATGTAAACCTACGTTTGCGATTATGCGAAAACTTTTCAACAGGCCATAAATTTTGAGATATAAGGGGTTTTTCAGCTTTTCCCCCAAAATGCAGGGCTTTAACACAACTTATCCAAGCAAGGCTGTGGATAATGTTAATAGGCGATGCCCATTGCAAATAGGGTCTTGTCTCAAAGTTTAGAAAATGTTATCAACAGCTTATCCACAGAGCCTCCCGATTTTATAGCAACCATCCCTGATCCTCGGGAATTCTTAGTATTTTCTAAGAATATTCTTTTATGCTATACTGTTTCTATGAGTACATATTAAAAAAAGACTCGTAATAATTATTTTTTATAGCTCGATTATACAGTAATTATAATCACTCTGCACATATTTTTATCATTAGTTTGCTACAAGGAGATTTGATATGACAGAAAGGCTCTATCGGGAAAATGTTTATCTGAGAGAATGTACAAGCACTGTTTTATCCGTCAGTCGTGAAGGCTGTCTCGTTTTGGACAGAAGTTTATTTTTCCCTGCCTCAGGAGGTCAGCCCGGTGACCTGGGTAGTATAAACGGCATCCCTCTTGCCGAAGTCTATGAAAAAGACGGTGAAGTCTTGCATAGGCTTTTTCTCGGAGATGCTGCCATCTCTTCTGATGCTGCTGAACCTTTATTCAGGGTTGGTGCGCAGGTAACCTGCAGCCTTGACTGGGACAGGCGCTTTGATCATATGCAGCGCCACTGCGGCGAGCATATCCTGTCTGGTATTTTCTTCAGGGAATATGGCGGCGTTAATCGGGGTTTTCATATGGGAAGTGACTATATGACCATCGATATTGACCTCCCGTCGGTTTCGCCTGCCATGGCGCGGCATGTCGAACTGCTGGCCAATGAGGTAATTTGGTCTGATGCGCCCGTCAGTATCCGCTACTTTCAGAGCAGTGAAGAAGCTTCGAGGCTCCCCCTTCGCAAAGGGATTACTATAGAGTCCGACGTTTCTATAGTTTGCGTCGGTGATGAGGCTCATCCGGCAGACTGTGTCGCCTGCTGCGGAACCCATCCGAGCACTGCCGGTCAAATCGGCCTGATCAAATTGCTTAAATTCGAGAACTATAAGGGTATGTCCCGCATCTATTTTGAAGCCGGAAGGAGAGCTTTTCTTCATACCGTCAGAGAACATCAACTCATCAGTACATTAGCTGAAAAGTATTCGTCTGATGAAAATACCCTTGCTGACAAGATTCAGATTCAGGAAGATAAAAATCAGTCCACCCGTCAGGCTCTTCAAAAGTACAAGGATCTGCTCATAGCCCGTGAAATCGAAGCGCTGATGGAAGCAATCTCATTGCCGGCCCAGGAGCAGTCCGGCTGCCCTCAGGTGATCGTCAGAGAATATGACCAATTATCCCTTGAAGATCTTCAGCTTTTGGCAAAAGGCATCACTTTACTGAGTCAGGATATTTTCATCCTGATTTCTATACAGGAAAAAGCCCTGCTGATGAGCAGGGCGGCTTCAAAGGATATTGAGGCAACCGATCTGGGTGCTCTGATTAAGGCCGGTGCCGGAAACTTTAATGGCAAAGGTGGCGGTAGCCCAACCGCCGGCAGAGCCAGCTTCCAGTCCTTATCGGATCTGGATGATTTTATGACGCATGCTGTAGATCTCCTGCTGGTTTAAAGGCTCTTATAAAAATGCTGGTAGTCCTTCATTGAGGCGAAGTCTCCTCCCCATTGCCAGCCCCTGCTGATGAATGCCTCGTAGCAGACATCGCCTTTCATGATTAGTCCCTGAATTTTAGCATTCCTATCACTATAGGCCTCCCCTGCAGGAGGTCTTATTGTTTGAGTGCCATCGGGCTTTGTCATGACCACAGGATTCATGAGCGGATTAATATCCACAGCGAGTCCATAGGCATGCATGGACAAAGTCCCACTGCCGCCCACATTCCGCCAATTAAAGGCTGACGTGTTGTTATCGGCCATGGATGCTTCATCATCCCCTTTATAGGCATCGATCAAGGTCATCTTTGCTATGGGGTAATGCTTATCATAAAGCTCGCTGAAGATTTCAAGGATATCCCCGGAAACCAGCCGGCTGACAATAAGCTCTCCCTGATGGGTTTGTCCGTCAAAACCATAATAAAGAACCCTGACATAATTCAGCTCGTCCATTGAAATTTTAGCACCACTGCCGTAAGAATTTCCCATCATTTTGGCTTTTATCTCTTCGGGAATAGGCAGGGAAGTGAAGCTGTCTTCCCCATTAAGTTGTACCGGCTTATCGTAAGTGAAAGCAGAACCGGAAACCGGCTCTGCTTTTAAATCTTCTGATCTTCGTTCCAGACTGCTGACTGCAGCAATATTCATCACTGTTATGCCAATAGTTAGAATTGCTATCACTATTTTGATCAGGTTTGTCTTTGTGAACATGACATCATCCTTTATTGGTTCTACCAGCTTCCGCCGCCGCCGCCGCCACCGCCGCCGCCTGAGAATCCACCGCCGCCGGAAAAACCTCCGCCGCCGCTACTGGCTTGTGGTGCAGGCGGTATTGATATGGTGCTTTCCATGGCACTCATTGAATGATTGAAACTATTCATGAAGATCCAGGTATTGAACATTCCCCCATTTGAAACGGGACCGTCATACCAGCCAGGCGGTTCCATGGCAATGGATTCGAATTTCTTTGCCCAAAGATTCGTCAGACCGAGTACATAAGCGTAGGGTAGTATCCTGTAGAAGTACTCCGGGCTTTCCTCCACAAGAAGTTTGATTCTGTCAAGTTCTGCCTGATTAATGAACTCTCTGAGTCCAAGAATCTTGCCCATCCAAATAACGCTTTGTGGACTTCTCTGTTTCATTTCCGTCGCCATCCACAGGGTAAACAGGGATGCAACTACAGCTATAATGCCAACCATAGGCAACTTTAGGATAAACCAGGCAAAGGCTATAGCTTCTACCACCAGCAAGCCAATAAATAGGATGCTGAAAATTCTGCTCACAGCCTTCTTCCCAGTGGACATGCCGTCCTTGCGATCGTGTATGCCAATAAAGATGCTGAAGCAGAACAGATTAGTAATGAGCAGTACGGCGGAAAGTATCAGGATATATCCCGGCTGTATGGTGACATAAGCTCCTAAAAGGGTCAACGCAGCCAAAGGAATCATCATAAGAACGACGCCGATGGCTCTTGCCACAACAGAATTTTGCGTAAATATTCTATTGCCCTTTATAGCAGTAAAATGGGATTTAAGCTGCTGCTTGGTCACGGAGAATGTGCCATAAAAGGTTTCTTTCAAATCTCCCGAAGACACCTGATCTCTGCCGCTGAACAGTCCGCTGAACATAGTATGCTCATAGACTTTCGCATTTTCCGGCAGTTCCTTTAGTTTTATCAGTGTAAAATCCTTCTTACCTTCCTGAACAATTTTGATCAGACCCATGTTAGCCCAATAGAGAATCAGTGAGACGACGTCCTTGTTATCTACGACCCCATCAATGATGTAGCCGATCTCCGCCGAATTGACAGTCTCCGGAGGGTAGAATTCTACCGTGGGAATTATTCTTTGATCTCTGCCGAATAAAAACCACAGAATGAAACTTAATACAGGCGCCCCGATAATCAGAATCAGCATAAGCGCATATAAAAGATTATCATTCTTTTCTCCTGTGAAGTAATTCTCATCAAGAATGACTCTGAAGGTCACGCCCTGATTGCTCAGAAGCATGGTATTGGTTTTTGCCCTGATGGTATTGCCTTCTACGGTAAATTCCACTGCCGCCGTGTCCTTGCCGCCGAATTCGGCTGTAATAAATTCCACCTTACCGGCATCGAAGGTTTTTGGCATATTAATGGTTATTTGGGCTGAATCGATGGATGTATTCCAGCCTGTCGGAATAATATTGAAGTACAAATCATCAAATTGGGTTATCTTATCAGCGCTGAGGGCATACTTATATCCAATGACATACTCCTGCTGGCCTTCTACAAAAGTATTGGCGTCTCCGATCTTTATGACCGCATTGCCGTTTTCATTGGAAACGGCATAAGGGTGTTTCTCCACATAAATATCCGAGATCTTGGCGCGATAGACTTCTTCATTCTTCGCGCCGTCAATTTGACGCAGCATTGTTCCGGTATAGGGGATATATCTGTATATCCCGTGTCTGGGTTCTGTATAGGTTACCTTGATGTCTTCCTTGACGTAAAGCACTTTGTTTTCCTTGACATCGACGGTCACATCATAGTTTTGAGTCGTATAGTACTCCGCATAGGCAGCCGTGGTCTGCAGACAAAATAGTATCAGCAACATGGCTAATACGGATAAGATCCTGATCTTTCGAAGGCCAATCAGGCTCATATCTTTATGATTTCCGGTCATAGTCTTCACCCCATTAGAACTGTACTTTGACAGCCTCTCTTTGACCTTCCTCAGATACTTCAAACATCGTTTTACGCTTAAAATTGAACATATTCGCTAAAATATTGCTCGGGAAGACTTCGACCATAGTATTGAAAGTCTTAACAACAGCATTATAATATTTTCTGGCATTGGCAATATCATCCTCCAGCATTTTCAGCTGGCTTTGGAGATCCAGAAAACTCAGATTGGCCTTTAAGTCCGGATAAGCTTCAGCTACAGCAAAGAGGCTTTTCAGCGCGCCCTGAAGCATGTTTTCTCCAGCCATTTTATCTTCTATGGTGTTAGCCCCGGCGGCCATATTCCTTGCTGCCGTTACTTTTTCGAAGGTTCCCGCTTCATGAGCAGCATAGCCTTTGACCGTTTCCACCAAATTCGGAATGAGGTCGTATCTCTTCTTCAAATAGACATCCATGGTTGCAAACGCTTCTTCAATTTGGTTCTTTAGAGTCACAAATCCGTTATAACTCGTTACAAAAAACAAGACCAGGATGACAACAACGGCTAAAATAATATAGATGTACATAATGAATCCTCCAAATTTAAAGTATAATAGGGTCTACCAAGAACCGCCACCGCCGCCACCAAAACC
>JBBRXH010000117.1:0-5822 GCA_038248565.1 Peptostreptococcales bacterium
GTGAATTCCTGTATGGCGCCTACCAGACATTTTTTAATAAAAATGAGGTTAGGTGCGCAACTGAAGAATTCTTATCCGCCTAAAGGCGGTGAATTCCTGTATGGCACCTACCAGACATTTTTTAATAAAAATGAGGTTAGGTGCGCAAAAAATTGCCCTTTGCTAGCTTCGTAGGGCAGCGGAAAAGATTTGACTGCGGCACATAAGATGACCCGCTTATCGCTGCTTCCTTCCGGACCTGACGAGGTTCACAGACTCTTATTGCGCAGGACCCAGTCCACGCCCATACGAAGCTAATAAAGGACAATTTTATTTGGCGGAGAGAGCGGGACTCGAACCCGCGGGGCTTTAACACCTTACACGCTTTCCAGGCGTGCCCCTTAGCCACTCGGTCATCTCTCCAAAACCGTCGAAGTTAATAATACTATAGATTCTATAGAATAACAAGGTGAAAATTTAGTTTTTGAGATCTTAGAATAACCGCAATATTACCCTGCTTACCGTGAAATAGTGGGCTTTAGTCTATGAAAAAAACCTTAATCGCCAGTAGAAATATAACAATCAGAATGACTGGCCGCACGATTTTGCGGCCATTTTTCAAAACCATTCCTGAGCCGGCATAATGCCCGGCTATAGAAAAGACAGAAGCTGTCAGGGCAAGCGGATAGAGGATTGTGCCATTGATGATAAAAACCGTCAAAGCAGCGATATTGGACGCTAGATTGATGATCTTCATATTACCTGAAGCTGTTTTAAGATCAAGCTTAGCGACTCCGATCAGTATAAGCAGAAGAAATGTCCCCGTTCCCGGTCCATAGAAGCCATCATACATGCCGATGACAAAAGCTGCGATTATGGAGATGAAGAGAACCTGCCCTGGCGATTTTGAGTTGGTCTTTGCATTTTCCCCCAAGTCCTTTTGCCGCAGCACAAAGTAGGCAGCGATAGGAAGAATGGCAACCATGACATACTTCAACAGATTTTCATTGATCATAAGAGATATGCTGGCGCCCATGGCAGAGCCGATTACAGCGAAGCAAGCTGCGATTAGCGCCGGCTTCATCCTGACATAACCATTTATGATAAATCGGCCCGTTGAAACGCTTGTGCCGATACAGGACGACAGTTTATTGCAGCCAATGGCAAGGTGCGGCGGGACGCCAGCCAGCATATATGCCGGGAGGGATATTAATCCGCCGCCGCCACCGATGGCGTCGACGAAACCCGCCAAAAATACTAAAGGGCAGACGATTAAATAGGGTATGAGTTCTGTCATTGCCTGTTTTCTCCTTTAATAATGGGAATTGGTTTTGTAATGGTCTGCCCCCAAATGATTAGAGACATTCCCTGAATTTTTCCATAACGAAATCGATATCCTTTCGGGAAACGTCAAGATTGGTGACAAATCGCCATTCTTTATCTTCCGCCCCCGAGATTTTGATCCCATTTTTAAGAAAATGACTGATCAGTTTTTCTTCAGGAATCACTGACTCATCCATTTTGAAAAAGACCATATCAATATCAAGTCTGTCAGCTAAGACTTCTAGTCCTGGCATGCGGGACAATTGGTCCGCCATGTAAGCGGCATTTTCATGATCTTCGCGAAGACGGGCTGTCATCTTTTCCAAGGCAATAATACCGGCAGCAGCCAGTATACCCGCCTGGCGCATTCCGCCGCCCATCATTTTCCGGTTTTTCCTGGCCTTTTCTATAAATGCTTTTGAGCCGGCCACCATGGATCCTACCGGAGCAGCAAGCCCCTTTGACAGACAGAACATCACTGAATCGGCGTATGCCGCTATTTCTTTTGCATCTGTATCTAATGCGATTGCCGCGTTAAATAGTCTTGCTCCATCTAAATGAACAGGAACAGCATGCTTTTCAGCAATCTCTTTAATCGCCTTCAAATTTTGAAGCGGGATAGCTGTTCCCATCCCATGCGCATTTTCTAAACAAATAAGACCCGTATGCGGATAGTGGATCTCGTCAGTTGCACGGATAGCGGCTTCCACTTCGTGAGGATCCAGCAACCCATTCTTGCCCGTTAGCGTTCTGAGCTGAACCCCTGCAATAACAGCTGCTGCACCGACTTCGTGCATAATGATATGGCAGTCTTTCCCCAGAATAACCTCATCTCCACGCTGAGTATGCGTCAGGATGCAGAGCTGATTACCGAAAGTACCGCTGGGAACAAACAGAGCAGCTTCCTTTCCGACCTTTTCGGCTGCGAGCGCTTCAAGCCTATTGATGGTCGGGTCATCACCATAAACGTCATCGCCTACGATCGCCTCAGCCATTGCCTTTCTCATTTCAGCTGTCGGCATCGTTACCGTATCGCTTCTTAAATCAATATATCTCATAACTTCCTCCTTATTTTTTATAATATCCCAATAAATGGGCATTCTTTTGGTTTCACGATTATATTATCATCGAAATCTACAGTTCACAAGAAGCTGTCCAACAACGTTGAATACTCTTTA
This sequence comes from Peptostreptococcales bacterium, assembly GCA_038248565.1. Lineage (GTDB taxonomy): Bacteria > Bacillota > Clostridia > Peptostreptococcales > Anaerovoracaceae > JBBRXH01. The sequence goes on from JBBRXH010000117.1 coordinate 2,481, forward strand.
GAAAATCTACCCTTATAATAGTTTATAGGAAATATTTATTATGGTATACTCTTCCTATCAAAAGCAGGAATTTAATCCAGTTCAACCAGCTGAGAATTCAGCAAAAGGAGGCATTGCTCATGAATATTAAAGAGTTTGATCTTATTGTTATTGGCTCCGGCGCAGGAGGATCGACTGCTGCTGAAAAATGCGCCAAAAAAGGCTGGAAGGTAGCTATGATTGATGAAAGACCATTTGGAGGGACCTGCGTCCTTAGGGGTTGCGATCCTAAAAAGGTATTAGTCGGCGCTGCTGAAATCTACGACAGGACTGAGAGAATGCTGAACAAGGGGATAGCGCAAAAGACAACTATCCTCTGGTCTGATCTTATGGCTTTTAAAACGACCTTTACAGAACACGTCACAGAAAACATGGAAACACGTCTTAATGAGTTAGGCATTGCGATGTATCATGGGTCAGCTGAATTTGCAGGTGACGATCAAATCAAAGTGGGAGATTCATTATTAACAGGCAAGTATATTTTAATAGCTGCCGGCGCAAAGCCCATGCCTTTAAAGATGGAAGGCCTTGAAAATCTGTTTTACAGTGATGATTTTCTGGATTTAAAAGAATTGCCGGGCAGGATAGTCTTTGTCGGGGGAGGGTTTATTTCTTTCGAATTCGCCCATATCGCAGTAAGAGCAGGCGCTGAAGTGCATATCATCCATAATGATGACCGCGTCCTTAATAAATTTGATGAGGATCAGGTTAACATGCTGGTTAAAAGATCTGAGGAAATCGGGATAAAAATACATCTTAATGTAGATATCAAATCCATCGAGAAAGCCAATTCAGATAAAGGAGATGCCAAAACAAACTATTATGTCGTCAGGGGATTACAGGGCGGAGAGAATAGGGCATGGGAAACCGACATGGTTATTCACGGTGCCGGACGTGTTCCGAATCTGGAGGGTTTAAATCTTAAGGCTGGGCATGTCGAATCGGATAGAAGAGGCGTTTTAGTCAATGAATATCTTCAGAGCATCAGCAATCCCAAGGTTTATGCCGCCGGTGACGCTGCTTCGACAATGGGCCTACCCCTGACCCCGGTTGCTGTCCTGGATTCTCATACTGTGGCTGCAAATCTCATCGGTGGGAATCGCCTTATACCGGATTACGCTGTAATTCCAACGGTTATTTATACCATCCCTAAAATTGCTACAGTGGGCTTAACTGAATCTGCTGCGCGGGAACTCGGTTATGACTGTTATACTAACCAGATCGAAACAGCTGGATGGTATACTTATAAAAGGACAAATGAAAAATACGCCATGGCAAAAGTTGTCATAGACCGGAAAACAGGGCATATTCTGGGGGCTCATCTTATAAGTGACGAAGCTGATGTTCTGATTAATCATTTCGCTATTGCCATAAAATTTAATCTGACGACAACGGACCTCAAAAAGATGATTTTTTCATATCCAAGCCCTGCTTCGGATTTGCCCTACTTAGTGTAAGTATACAGTCATCTAATGTAGCTTATGACATCTCTGTTCTGTTTAGGCGGCATAACTTTGCCCGCATTGGATTTATACCCTATTGCCACCGCATAAAATGGCTTGTATCCCTCCGGCAGGCTTAACTTTTGTACATCAGCCTCGATCGCGAAGAAAAACCTGCTAAGCCCTACCCAGACTGTCCCCAGCCCAATACTTTCCGCAGCGATCAGCATATTTTCAATTGCGGCAGAGCAATCGACCAAGGCGGATCTGTCCTGTTCCTGGCCGGAAACAATTATAACCGTAGGCGCATGGTAGAATATGCTGAGTTCACTTTTTGCGATATTTACTGCATAGTCGATGCCGCTTTTCAGCATGGCCTCCTTGGATTTATCGCTGATATAGTCGATCAGTTCTTTATCCTGTATGACCGTAAAATGCCATGGCTGAAGATTGCTCGCACTCGGCGCCTGGATGGCCGCTTCAAGGAGTGTCTGCAGTTCTTCCTCACTGATTTGCTCAGCTTTATAACTTCTTGTGCTTCTTCTGTCTCTGATTGCTTTTAAAACTTCGTTTTCCATATCGCTCTCTCTCCTTTATAAACATTATTTCAAGTACTTTAGTTCTTTGAACCCAATACTTGCTTGTAATGTCTTTGATTATGATCTCTTCATACTGTTAAATCAAGCTACCGCCCACAATGTTACAATGAAGTAAGCGTTGACTTCCTGCTCCAGTTTCTATATATTCGAATCCATGGAGGAATATAAGATGATGGATAATTTGCTTCTAAGCATCCTGATCAGCACCATAGGCCTAGGATATTTCATGTATGGAAAGAAGATGAATGAATTTCCCTTTCTCTTCCCCGGGCTTGCCCTTATGATCTATCCCTATTTCATAGGCAATACGATCGTCCTTATCCTGATTGGCGGGGCATTGGTCCTGACGCCATTTCTGATCAGCAGGTTCTACTGATTATCATATCGGACCATTATTTTTTAGTTGCGTCCATCTGAAATCAGTGCTATCATATACCCATTAGGGGTATAACCCCAATTATTTTGAAAGCAGGTAATCTCATGGAAAGTTTCACCGCATTATTTAATGACTATGGCATCAGTTTGGTTTTTGCATTCTTTTTGGTCCTCATATTTTTTTATCCCAGAATCAAGCTCAGACTTAATAAGAACGTCGCCAGCATTACGGCTGAGGAAGCCGCTGAACTGATCAGGACCAACAAAAACCTGGTCATCATAGACGTCAGGTCGCCAGGCGAGTTTGCCTCCGGCCATATCCAGGGCGCAAAGAACATCCCGCTGACGGAAATGCCCAGAAAAACAAAGGCTTTAGATAAGTTTCAGGGGAAACCCCTGCTGGTTCACTGCCAATCAGGCAGCAGAAGTGCAAGGGCTATACCCATCATGCTTAAGCATAATTTAGGACCGATTTATCATATGAATCGCGGCCTTGCCGGATGGAGCTTCGGCCTTAAGAAATAGCGTCGCGAATCGCCTCCAGCATCTGATCTTTTTGGATTAATTTCCGGTGTCTGACTTCCTTATCCTTAAGATTCTTAAGGCCGGCAGGAATTCTGACGCCGGTTTTTTTAAACAGTGCATCGATACAGGCGAATTCATCTATTTCTTTTGGAAGTCCCATAGCTTGAGTTACGCTGTCAGCAAATTTATAGGCGCTGGCCGTTGAGGCGATCACTGCCGTCCGATCATCCCCGGTGGCGGCTTTATAGTCTTCATAAACCCGATAAGCCACTGCAGTATGGGTGTCCATCAGGTAGCCTTCATTTTTATAGAGGTTTCCGATGGCCTCACTGGTGGCTTTCTCGTCTGCATAACCACCGTAA
>JBBRXH010000118.1:0-5720 GCA_038248565.1 Peptostreptococcales bacterium
GCCGTAGAGGCTATTGGCCACGCCAGAAAAGCATCCGGAATCATCGATGCTTATCTTGCAGGCGAAAAAGTCAAATTCGTCAAGCCTTATGGTGTTGAGAGAACTGATTTAACTGAAGATGACTTTGAAGACAGAGAGAGACAGTGCAGACCTAAGATGGATCATCTTCATCCATCTGATAGACGCGATAATTTTCAGGAAATAGTGTCTGGGTACGAACCCGAGGAAGCAATAGCGGAAGCTAAACGTTGCCTTGAATGCGGCTGCCATGATTTTTATGAATGCAAGCTTGTTGAATTTTCAAATGAATATGACGTCAAGCCTGATAGAATATGCGGCGATATCAATGAAGTCGATTATGAAGATGGGCATCCATTTATCGTGAGAGATCCAAATAAATGCATCGTTTGTGGTCTATGTGTCAGAGTCTGCGACGAAGTTATGGGCATCGGTGCTCTGGGCCTTGTAAACAGAGGATTTGAAACCATTATCAAACCTACGATGGAAAGGCCACTGGCTGAATCCGGATGTATTTCCTGCGGACAGTGTATCAGTGTTTGCCCGACAGGCGCCCTGGGAGAAAGATTGACTTTGACCAAGTCTGTTCCGCTTCCAACGGAAGAAACCGAAACAACCTGTGCATACTGTTCTGTTGGCTGCAGCATCAAGCTTGAAACTTATGGAGACTTGCTTTATAAGGCTGTTGCTGACAGAGAGGGCTTCGTCAATAAAGGCCTAATCTGTGGCAAAGGGAAATTTGGGTTTGACTCATCCATCAGTGAAGGAAAAATACTGGATCCAATGGTTAAGAAAGAGGGATCCTTCGAACTGGTAGACTATCATGAGGCATTTATGCTGACGGCTAAGAAAGCCCAGTCAATTGGGACAAAATATGGTAAAGATTCCGTGGCTGTAGCCATCTCAGACAGGTACACCAATGAAGAAGCTTATGTAATCAAGAAATTCGCCGATAGTATCGGTGCCAGAACTTTCTCTTTCAATAACAGAGAGAGCGGAATAAAAAAAGTGCTTGGCGTTGATGCTTCTCCAAATACAATGGATGAGCTTGTAGCTACGGAAGTCATTCTGGTCGCCGGATTCAAGAGAGCAAACAATCCGGTCATGCTGCTTAAACTCAGAGCAGCTGCAGCAGCCGGCGCTAAAGTCATTGTTATCAATCCTGGCGTCGAAGAATATGATTATGAATTTGCAGCTCAGACCATTGATGTTGAAAATGACGTGATTTTCCTTAAAGAAATCGCAAAAGCCCTCATCGATATGGGTAAAACGCCAAAAGCAGCAGGTTTTGAAGAATTTAAAGCAAGCCTTGAGTCGATTCATGCCAGTGATGCGGCTATATCCGTGGCAGAAACCTACGCAAAAGCTAAGAAGGCCATGATCGTCTTTGCCCAGAATGTTGTATCTGTTGAAGCAGCAACACTGATTGCAGATATTGCAGTGGTCTCAGGGCATATCGGACGCGCTAGAGATGGTATCCTTCAGGTAAAAGTCAAGAATAACAGCCAGGGCCTAATAGACTTAGGGATCACGGCAGGCAGCGAAGCACTGGCTGGCGTTAAAGCGCTGTTGATTTTCGGAGAAGATGTAGCTTTTGATGGATCTAAACTAGAGTTTCTCATGGTTTCGGATACGCATATGACTGAGACAGGGAAGAAGGCTGACGTGTTTATTCCGGGAACGGGTTTTGCCTTGACAGACGGAACCTACACCAATACAGAAAGAAGGCTTCTGCCGGTTAGACAGGCTATCTATGAAGATGTCATGTTTAACAACTGGGAGATTGCTGCTGAGCTTGCCCATGTATTTGAAGTGGAGATGCCTTTTGACGATATCAATGACATCGTTGATGAGATGGAAGTTTTATTGCCCTTCTACAGATATGCAGAACTCGGAGAAATTAACGGCGGCATACTCTGTGAAAACGTGGCTGCAACCTTGCAGGTTGTCGGAGAAGCGAAGTTCGCTGATCAGCTCAAGATGACCGATAATCTGATGAATATGATTTCGGCAAAGCTGCCAACCCCGGTTCGTCAAAATAGTTCCAAAGAGTTCATGTAAGTCTTTAAATCGGCATGCTGGACTTTAGATAAATATATAAGACGACCAAAAGAAAAAGTTCGATTTTTTAGTTAAAAACTATCGCTAAATATTCTTTCCAAGTAAAAGGTTACAGTTTTACGCGAGAAAACCATCTCTACATATTTTGGTGCCGAAGGCACGTAGAGCAGGGTTTTGAGCGAAAACTGTAACCTTCTGCATGTAGCGTATAGTTTTGGGACTAATGATCGAGCTTTTTTTATTGACTTGAAATATTTTTAGGCCGGCTTCATTTTCTCGATGGATCTGCGTACTGAAGGTGATGCAAGGACAATAAGCGTCAGGATGCCTTCCGGCCCTATATAAGTCAAATTATAATAGAGAGACCAGGTGATGGCATTAAAGCTCTCCGGCGCATAGGCACCGAAAAAAATGATTCCTGACAGGACACTGCAGACATATCTGGCAAAGATGCCAAGCAGATATCCTAGTAACAGACCGGATTTTTTATGCCTCAAAAACCCGGCAAAACCTAAAGCCCCAAATGCGAAAGGGTAATCCAGGAGCAGCTGAATAGGATGAATAACGTAGGGGTTAAATATAAGATTCAGCAGTCCAACACAGATCCCGGCCAGAACGCCGCGTCTGACACCATACAAATACCCGCAAATTACAATGGGCAGCATGCTGAAAGCCGTGATAGAACCGCCCTGAGGCATTCTAAATAAAGTGATCTGATTGAGAACGATGGATAAGGCGATCAAAATTGCTGAGACAACAAGCATTTTAGTATCAACCTTCTCTTTACGGCTGGCAAAAAGTATGGCGGCAAAGGTGATGCCGATGGCAACTACTACCATTGTCTGACCTTGAATGGATTCAAAAAAACCTTGTAAAATTTCCGGTGACATAAAAAAACCTCCTTGTTGTTTTGCAGGAGGGGGCAATGAAAGAAGCATTATTAAAGCTATGCTTCAATCATTCATTGCTTCCCTACGCCGGTATTATCCGGTTCAGGTAATGAGGGTCGTGTAAAATACTCTCAGCTAAAAGCTCCCCTAGCATACATATTAAATTAATCAAGAGGCAGGCATTACCTGCTTTTTTTATTTTAAACCGCTCTTAACGCTTTGTCAAAATCTTTTATGATATCATCGATATCCTCTATTCCAACAGAAACGCGAATCATTTCGGGGTAAATCCCGGCATCTATTTGTTTGGCTGCGTCAAGCTGTCTGTGTGTAGTGCTGGCCGGATGAAGAATGCTGGTCCTGAGGTCCCCAAGATGTACAACTAAAGCCACCATGTCGAGGTGCTTGATCAGATCCTTACCAGCCTTGGCGCCACCTTTGATGCCAAAGGTCAATATGCCGCTGGAACCTTTTGGCAGATATTTATTGGCCAAGACATGATAGGGACTGCTTTTTAAGCCGGGATATTTTACCCAATCCACTTTAGGATGGCTTTCGAGGAATTCAGCGAGTTTCAGGGCATTTTCGCTGTGCCGCTCCATTCTGAGATGTAAAGTCTCCAGGCCCAAATGAAACATAAATGAATTGAAGGGGCTGACGGTGCAGCCGAAATCTCTTAAAAGCGCTACACGGGCTTTTACGATGTAGGCTGAGCTTCCAAATGTTTCCAGATATTTTAAACCGTGGTAGCTGCTGTCCGGTTCAACAAGTCCGGGGAATTTCCCGTTATCCCAGTTGAAATTTCCGCCATCAATGATGATACCGCCTAAGCTGGTAGCATGTCCATCTGTATATTTCGTTGCAGAATGGATGATAATATTTGCTCCGTGTTCGAAGGGTCTGCAAAGAAAAGGTGTTGCTAGGGTATTGTCGATGATTAGGGGTAGGGAAAGCCCCTTAGCGGCGGCTGAGAATTTTTCGAAATCGAGAATATTCATACCTGGATTTGCAATAGTCTCGGCAAAGATCGCCTTGGTACTTTTAGTCGCGCAGCCCATAATTTCTTCAAGTTCAGCGCCCGGGTCGACAAAAGTAACATTAATGCCGAGTTTTCTTAATGAAACATCAAAAAGATTATAGGTGCCGCCGTAAATGGCTGAAGAAGAAATAATATGATCACCGGCAGAACAAATGTTGGCGATGGCCATAAAGCTTGCACTTTGACCGGATGAAGTTGCAAGGGCCCCAACGCCACCTTCAAGCAAAGCCATCTTACCCTCAAAGGCTCCTGTTGTGGGATTGCCGATTCTCGTATAGAAGGAACCCGGGACCTTTAAATCAAAGAGATCTGCGACATAATCGGAATCATTATATTCAAAGGTTGTACTTTGAACTATCGGAAGAACTCGTGGCTCACCATTTTTGGGATCATAAGTCCCCTGAACGCACTGGGTATTGAACTTATAGCTGGTCATACTCTTAATCTCCTTATCTATAACTTTCGAACAGTATAACACATAAGACCATTTCGAAAAAGACTTTATTCAGTGACAGAAATGGTCGAAACTCTATAATTGACATATTATTACAAATAAGTATAATAAAACCATAAACCAAAAGGAGGTTGCCCATGACAAAGCTCAAAAACATCCTAGGTATCACATTAATCATTCTAGCAGTAGCGGGACTGGTGTACTGGGAAATGGATGGAAGAGAGAGACTGCTGACAGATGCGGTTCTTGTAGCCAAACAGGATATTCCGGAGAATACACTTATCACAGAAAACATGATAACCAGGATTGGAGTTACTGATGACAGTAAGATAAAAGGCGCGCTGGGGCCAAATGCTTTGCATAATTTGATGACAAAAAAAACCAAGCAGTTTATCCCTCAAAATGCACAACTATCTGAGAATTTTTTTTATGCAGACGATTTTTACCTAAGGCCAGGCGAATCAATCTTTGTCATTAAGCCTGAATGGATCAGCATGGTCAGTAGTTCGATCAGGCAAGGGGATAAAATTTCCTTATATTCTGAGGACGGCATGACAAAAATTGGCACATTTACCACTGCCTTTGTTAAGGATGCTGCTGTTAGGGAGGTTAAAAATTCGGTTCAGGAGGAAAACGGACTTGCTGCAACGGCAAAAACTAGCAATAAAGATAATTTACTCTCCAGAACTGATGCGACATCAGTGGTCACACACATCGAAATCATAGCAACCTTAATGGATTACAAGAGTATCCTGCAGCAGGTAAGCGGTGCCAGCCCCAAACTGATTATGATCATCCAGGAAAAAAACCAGAGGATATAGAAGGAGAGCCTATGAACAATATAGTGGTATTTCATGGTGTGGATCATAAGGTCGGAACGACTATGATCGCTCAATCTGTGGCCGAAATGATTGCCAGAGAAAAGCAAATATATAAGGTGCTGCTCCTGTTTTTAAATGGCAGAAAAAGTACAGATTACATCAGAGAAGAATTCAATTCAATTGGCCAGATAAAGATGCAGATAGACAATCGCATCATATCGGGAAAAGAAATCGCAAAAATCTGCAGATGCCATAACAAACTTTATATGTTGGCCGGTGTCGGCAAACCTGAAGAAGAGCGCTGCTATTACCCGGATACCGCTGAATTCATTCTGAATTCATTAAAGAATGAATTTGACCTGATTATGCCGTGAAGTTTAAGCTGACTGAGAAGTTCAATAATTTCGTCACTCATTATAGTTCGAAAAAATCGCCCC
>JBBRXH010000119.1:0-5717 GCA_038248565.1 Peptostreptococcales bacterium
AGTCCACTTAAAAATATAAAAACCCTTAAAAAGGTTGAATTCATAGATAACCAGATTACGGACGTCAGCCCTTTGAAGGATTTCGAATCTTTTGAAGAGTTACGATTAAGCGGAAATCCTATTACCAATATTGAAGTTCTAAGTCATATAACAAATTTGGAGTTTGAGTAATAATTGATGGGGCATATTTCAGTGATTGAATTAAGTGATTGTGCTCGCCTATACAGCATAAATAGAAAATCTAAAACTTTAACAGCCTGATATCTAATGATGTCAGGCTGTCACATAATGGTATTTACATGCCAGGCAGTTCAATGATTTTAACGTCGGATGGAACCGTAAAGGTGCCTTCTGCGGGTTTTCCAAGCTTTATATTAGTCAGTTCAGTTGTGAATAACTGACCATCCGGCGAGGTGCCTTCCATTTTGACAACCATGCCAAGCCGCTCATTGATCCACATTTTGACTTCTGTTCCTGTTGCAGCATCCTTTGAAGAAACGATTAGACACTCTTCCCCATCGAAATCGCCCTTTTCAAGAAAAGTCATAACAGCAGGGTCGTAATTATCAGAAAGATCGGCATCGATCAATCCTGTAGAATCCATAGCCTTGGAATCATTAGCAAACTTCATGCCTGTTTTCTGCGCTGGGTCATAGGTTATTATTGACTCACCATCGGCCACAGTTACGGACTCCACACCACCATAGCTACCCTTCATCATAAATTTACTGCCTTCCATATAATAACTTGTTTTTATAGTCTGTCCCCCTGCCGTCATGGTCATGTCGTAACTCATACCTCCTGCCCCGGAGCCTTTTGCAAGAACACCCATCAAATATGCAGAGTCGATGGTATCCGGAGTCACTGTTTCTCCTGCTTGCCCATTATCGACGACAGCACTGTCTTCTGTTCCACTAGGTGAGCTACAGCCAGCTGCCGCAACGGTAAGAAGCAGTAATACTGCAAAAACTGCCAATGTTTTTTTCATATTCATTTTGTTACCTCCTGTTTCACAAAACTTAATTATAAAAATACTTCTACCTGTATCATAACAATCCCACACAGAGAGTCAAGAAAGGATGTTCATAAAGACTGATCTGAAGACTCTATTGTTATGCTATTACTATGCTTTTATTGCCCAGCGCAGTTTAGCAGAACGCGCCCGGCTGTTGACATGGCATTCTTCTACCGTCGGCCGAATTGGATCAGGGGCTATTTCACTATAAATGCCTTCATTCAAAAAGCGTTTAAAAGATTTTTTGACACGGCGATCTTCTCCTGAATGAAATGAAAGTATGGCGACTCGCCCGCCCTTGGCAAGAGCCTCCGGCAGCTTATCCAAGAATTCATCCAATGCTTCAAACTCACTGTTGATATCAATTCTAAGGGCCTGAAAGCATCTCTGGCAGGATTTTTTGATGTCATCTTCGCTGATTTTGGGCATAGACTTCAGTGCATCCTTGATGATATTTCTAAGCTGGGTCGTTGTGGATATGGTCATTCCTTTTTTAATGCTGGAAATAATGGCGCGGGCGATTTCTGCCGAATATGGCTCGTCAGCATTTTCTTTCAGCATCCCCTGAAGTTCATCAAAGGCAATTTTTTTCAAACGGTTTGCCGCGGATTTTCCGGTTTTGGGATTGAGGCGCAAATCAAGGGGGCCTTCGAACTTATATGAAAACCCTCTCTCCGGATTGTCTATCTGCATAGAAGAAACCCCCAGATCAGCCAGTACAAAATCAAGTGGCCCTGATTCGGGAGTGATTTGATCTATTTTCGAAAAGTTCATTTGCCTTATTTCCAATAGCGGCGCTGTATAGCCCAGACGCTCTAAACGCTCTTTGGTCCGGGGCAATTCAAGAGAATCTACATCGACTGCATAAAGACATCCCTTTGAATTCAGGCGTTTAAGCATCTCTAAGCTATGGCCGCCATAGCCCAGGGTTGCATCAAGCCCGGTTTGTCCCGGCTTAATCTGCAGAAATTCAAGTATTTCCTCAACGCAAATGGCTATATGCATGCCTGCAGGCGTACTGCCCTTTGAGATAACCTTTGCTATTGCATCAGCATAGTGCTCCGGCTGGAGTTCTTTGTATTTATCTTTAAAGGTCTTAGGGTGAGTGCCTTTATAGCGCACGCGCCTCTGGTGCGTAGGGCCGTTGTCATTGATTGTGTTTTCTATGCTCATTTTTAACCTCATATGTCCACTCAGTTAATTCAGTGATGGTCATTTTTTTCATGGTGCGCACATAGGTCTTTAGCGTATCACCGATGGGGTCTTTCCATTTGTCCGGAATGGCTTTTGTCCCGATCACAGCGCCGATAGCGCTCATGATCTGGGCGGCATTGCAGTCCACATCCTGACCGGCCATAGCGATAATATGAAGGGTTTCTTCAAAGTCGCCATTTCCATACCATAGGGCGATGACTTCCGCCGCAGCGTTGGGATAGGCGTGAATCCAGTTATAGTCCTCCAGCCTTTTTTCGCAGTGCTTCCATGCTTTTCCCCAGTCCTGATTTTTGAGGCACTGCTGATAGGCAAAATTGACGACGTCAAAATATTGGCTGTCTTTCGGGATCATATCAAGGGTCATGTTGAGAATTTTTCTCATATCTGTTTCTACGAAGCTTAAGGATACCAAAACCGCATTGAAGATTTCACCGATAATACCGTTATTTGAGTGGGATATGGAGCCATCTATCCAGGCGAGTCTTGCCGCTTCCCTGGGATCACCCGGTGCAACCATGCCGCAGACAGCACCTCTCATCTGGGCTCCGATCCAGTCGCTGAAAGGATTGCAGAAGGTTCCGCTTTCTGGCGGGAAGATGCCGTACCTGATATTTCTCAGGGCTATTTCTTCCGCTGACCAGCCCGAGGGGATAAGGCCTACCCACTCCAGCGCAATATCCTCAGCCGTTATTTTTTTGCCCGCCTTTTTATAAGCTTTTAAGAAAGCGAGCTCATAGGTAATATCATCATTAAAGGTATTTGGCTCTCTGACATAGTCTCTGATTTCGCCAAAAACCTTCCTAAGATTGTCTGTTGTGTACCCTTCTATTGCCGTTCCATGAGCGCCGCCGATAATTTGAGACAGCCAGCAGGCCTTCAGGGCATCGATCATCTGAGCTTTGTCTTTAGTGCAGTCTATTATAGCTGGGAATTCCACCGCCTGTTGGTAATCCTCCCAGGATTTGTACTGTTTAAAGGTCCAGTAGCTTGATGCCGGATCCATTTGAGCAGAGTTGATCCTCCGCCAGAGCTTGGCGGTCGTCTTATGGAGAGCGACCATGTCCTCATCTGCCAATGCTCTAAAACCTTCATCCAGAAGGTCCTGGGAATCTTCAACATAAAATCCCATATTTTCTTTTGATTGTACTGCCGCCGTCATGATGGATTCCGGGGCATAAGATCCGGGAACATTGCTCTTCCAAAGCACCTTTGTATGCATGTCCTCATTTTCCTCCAGAAGAAATGCCAGATCCCATGTCTGCTCTTCAGGGGAGAGGATTTTTGGCAGTGCCTGATCTGTTATAATGCGTTCTCTTTCCCAGGCCTTCATCGGTGTTCTCCTCCTGAAGGTGGTTTAAAACCAAGCTTTTTAACATATTTAATCCCATAGGATGTAAATGAAATCAGTTTGGAAACAAGGGCAATAATGACGATTACAATGGTTATGGGTTGCCCGGGCAAAAGAATCATAAGAAAAACCGCCAACGAAAAAAGCACTGTAGCGATCTTGCCAAATTTATTTGCCGGGATGACAGCCTTTTCCTTTCGGAAATACATATTTATTCCGACAATAATCAAAATACTCTCATTGATCAGCACAATTGCCAGTACCCAGATGGGCATGGATCCGTAGATCCATAGACAGACCAGTGCTGTAAGCAGCATCAGCTTATCTGCCAGTGGGTCAAGAACGATTCCAACGACAGAAACCACATTATATTTTCTGGCGAGATAACCATCTAAAATATCCGTTACATTGGCCACCAAAAAAATGATCAGGGCATATAGGCGATTATTCTCTATAGGCGAGAAAAATAAAACGGCGAAAAACGGAACCATAAATAATCTTAGTATGGTCAGCGCGTTGGGAAGATACTTCATAAAACCCCTACCTCCATTTTTTTGCCTCCATTAAAAGAAAAACTCGTATTGGGTAAGCCCGACTTCTTTCTGCATGGTCAAAATCTCCTGTATCAGGGTATCATTCATAGGAACCCCTTTATCTTTGCGGTCCATGTAAGCAAGGTATTCCTTCTCCCCGGCAGTATAGATCCTATCGTGTCCCGGTGCCTTTTTTGAAGCACGAAGCTCCCGCAGAATATCCCCTGTGGTTTTTTTAAAGGAATCAAGGTCGGTAAAGGCAGTTATATCTATAGCCATAAAGAAATGTCCTAAATGATAGGGCACTTTCCTGCCATCTTCAAATCCCAGAAGCATTTTAAGAAAACTGCCACCCTGCAGCGCAGCCGACAGGATCTCCACGACAGTGGCATAGCCATAGCCTTTGTAGCCCCCAAGCTCCTCACCAATGCCACCGAGAGGCGTTAATGCGGCCGTACCTTTGACAAGGTCCTTTAAGACTTCATGGGTGTCTGTTCTGGTATTTCCATGTTCATCGATGACCCAGCCTACTGGCAGCTCTTTGCCAAGCTTGTCGTAGACTTCGATCTTCCCGCGCTGCGTAATGGATGTGGCGCAGTCGATGACAAAGGGGAAGTCCTCATCTGTAGGCATTCCGAAGACGATGGGATTGGTCCCCAGCATATTCTCGACGCCAAAGGTGGGTGCGATGGAGGGTCTGGCGTTTGTTCCGGTCATACCGATCATGCCTGCCTCCGTTGCCATAGTGGCATAATAGCCAGCAATGCCATAGTGGGTTGAATTACGTACTGCAACCATTCCCATTCCGAATTTTTTAGCCTTTTCTATGGCCATGGTCATAGCCCTATGACTGATAACATGACCCATACCGTCGTGGCCGTCAATAACCGCTGTGGTTGGTCCTTCCCTGACGATCTCAAAATTTGTCACAGGGAACTGGATACCATCTTTTATTCTGTCATAATATATTGCTTTGAGCCGATTGATGCCATGTGAATCGATCCCACGCTTATCAGCCTCAATAAGAACCTCTGAACAAACTAGAGCGTCTTCCTCTGGAACCCCAATGCCAATAAAAACATCCTTCATGAAGTTTTGCATTTTTTTAAAATCAACCCAGCCTGAATCCTTGCCCATCTGTTTCACCCTATGCTATTGTGATCATCACAGCATAATCCTTTCCTTTTGGTCTCATATTTGATCGTAAACGAAATCTTATGTTATTATACCGCGAATCGGCGAAAAAAAAAAGAGAGCTTTTGGCTCTCTTTATCTTTTGTCTGTTGACTATCGATCGTAATTGTTGCTTCTGCTCTGTCTTTTTTTAGCAGCTCTGCATTCTGCACATCTCTGTGGCTCATTTTCAAATCCTTTTTCTTTGTAGAAAGCCTGTTCGCCTTCAGTAAAAGTAAAAGTAGCACCACAATCTTTGCATACTAGACTCTTGTCTTGAAATTCTGACATATTAGTTTACCTCCTTAATTAGATTGGACTTCATTATTCTCTGGACATTCTACCCTAAATAATTAAAGAGAGTTTGTATCGAAAAAAATCATCCATCAGCGAATGGACTCCGCTAACATGTTCATCCTATTATAGCTTAGAT
>JBBRXH010000120.1:0-5693 GCA_038248565.1 Peptostreptococcales bacterium
GAAGTCCGGTGATCGGTCACTATCTTGATAAATACCTGCGCGGCGTCGATTCCGTCCCGACGGAAAACCGCATGAGAATATTTCGTCTCATCGAAAACCTGACCTTGGGAACTGGCGCCGTCGGCTACCGCACCGAATCCATGCACGGGGCTGGCTCACCTCAAGCCCAAAGGATCATGATTGCAAGGCTGGGCAATTATGAACATAAAAAAAAGCTGGCTAAAGCCATCGCAAAAATTAAAGACTGATTGTAAAAAACGGCCTGCACATTAAATGTGCAGGCCGTTTCTTTTCAGCGTTTGAATTTTTCTATTTCTTTTTACTTATTTAAGGTCAGCAATGATATTATTAAGCTTAACTTCAATGGCCTTAAGCGCATCTATTCTCAAAAGCTGTTCATCTATGATCTTCTGCATTGCAGTCTTTGCTCCGGAGAAGTCTTTATTATGATGAGCATCCTTTAGACACTTGGACTGTTCCATAATGGTTCCATCGTGGATATCCTTACGTTCTTGTTTAACGACCTTAAGTTCCTTTAAAGCTGCTTTTAACTCTGTGATTTGAGCTTCAGTCAAGGTTTTCTTGTCATCCTTTAAGTCCTTCAGAATTCCTTTGATTTCTTCTCGGGAATCACGAATATCATGTCTTAAGGCTTCTAAAATAATATGATTGGCTTTAATCTTGGTTTGAAGCGCCTTCAAAGCTGCGAGGTCTCCAGCACTGATTCCTGCAGGCGTTGTCATATGTTCTCTATCCTGCTCTTTTACCATGTTCTCTGATCTAACCTGCTTTATTTTTTCTATAACTGGTCTGTTTTTTTGATTCATAGGCGTCTGGTCATCTCCGGTTGCAAAAGCTACAGCCCCTGTACCGAATACCATGATTCCGATTATAAAAATCGATAATAATTTTCTCATTTCATTCACTCCTTATATTTCTAAAACGTTAAATCCGACTCCTGCACATCATCAAGTGCGTTGATACTATTGATGAGATTGTCTATTTCGCTGGAAAGATCGCTTATGACCTTTTGTTTCTCACTATCTGTAACTGCATTGTCTGATTTCGTGATGATTGTCGCGCCGTTTGCCGAAGCTTCTGCCTGGACACTCGACTGCTCCCCGTTGACACTACTGTCCGATGTGCTTATTCCTTCTTCAGCGGTAGTTGCTCCAATAGTCTCCTGATTATCTGTTTGTTTCGAGGCAGTATCGGTCTTTGCACATGCCGTAAAAGAGAGAAGTGTGAACATGAGTATCAGAATAATCATAAATAGATTTTTTTTCATTTGTCCACCTCCTATATATGTTTAAGTGATTATTTCTCGTAATCACGTACTCACTATACCCCTGGTCTGTAAACTCACAACCTCTATATTGTAAACAGATTGTAAACAAATCAGTACTTTTATAAGGCTGACGCATCTAAACCAGTCGGCAATTCAAAGGAAACCGTTGTTCCAACGCCTTCTTCACTTTCAACGCCGATAGTTCCATTCATGAGCATCACCAGATTTTTAACAATGGATAAACCCAATCCTGTGCTTTCGGCCTCAGAACGCCTTGACTGATCTGCCCTGAAGAATTTTTCGAAAACAAAGGGCAAATCTTCCTTAGAGATTCCAATACCATTATCTTTGATGGAAAGCCGAACCGTTTTCCCAAGGCTCTCCGCTTTAATCTCTATATGGCCGGAGACGACGGTGAATTTAAGCGCATTGCTAAACAGATTGTTAAAAATCTGCTTGAGTTTCTCTGGATCCGCTGCAACAGTTATCTCATTCTCCACATCTACATCGATATGAATGGCTTTATCCCTGGCTTTAAGTTGGAAGCTGGGAAGCACAGTCTCAATGATGCTGCTTATGTTTACAGACTCAATAGACAGCTTTACATTTTCCGATTCGATTTTTGCAAGATCCAGTATATCCGATGTGAGCTGTATCAGTCGGTTCGTTTCCTCCTGTATTATTTTTAAATATTGATATTGGTCCTCAGGTTTTATCAAGCCCTCCAGCATACCTTGAACAAAACCGTGGATGGACGTCAGCGGCGTCCTTAAATCATGGGAAATATTAGCGATGAGCTCGCGCCTGACTCTTTCTGTCTTTTCGATCTGATTTCTCATGTTATTGAAGGAATGTGACAGCTTACCTATTTCGTCATCCGAAATGATCTTGGTATCTTCTGGTTTCTCTCCTTCAGCAATTTTTCGCGCTGCCCTTTCAAGCTGCCTGATCGGCTTTGAGATCCTGATTGAATTGAGATATATAAAGGGAATGCTGGCCATAATGACAAATAAGGCAGCCAGCCATATGATTAAATTCATGTGTGCAATATTCTGGTTAATATCGCTTATTGGGCAGAAGATAAGCACCGCACCGATTATTTTATCGTTTACCTTGAGCGGATAACCGGTAAATAAAACGTTGGTGCCAAAGTCTTTGGAATACTCCTTATTCCTGAATACGGTCTCACCTTTCAGAATCTTAAAAATATCCCCGGGCACAAAGGTATCATTAAGCCCATCGATTTTCAGCAGCTGGTTTTCAGCTAATTTAGCCTTATCAATCTCAAGGGCATATATGATTGCATCTGAACTATATCCCATTGCATTAACAGCAGCGTTCAATTCCTCTGCCTTTATGGTGTTATTCTTGAAATCTTGTGTCAGAGAAATTACTTTCAGCGCTATAGCCTCTAAATTATGCCTTTTTTCACTAAAAATTGCGTCTTTATAAATCGACGCAACGATGAAGGTCAAAGTAGCCACTACGAGGATGGTGATGATCAGATAGGTCGTTAACAGTCTAAAGAAAACACTTTTAAACATCTATCTGACCTCCAGCTTATAGCCGACGCCCCAAATAGTTTTGATTTCCCAGTTAGGAGAATCATTATTGAGCTTTTCTCTCAGGCATTTAATATGTACGTCCACAGTTCTTGTGTCTCCGGTATAGGTATAATCCCAGATCTTTTCCAGAAGCTGATCCCGGGTAAATACGATATTTTTATTCTGCAGCAGAAAATAGAGCAGTTGAATTTCTTTAGGCTTTAGCTGCACTGGCTCTCCATCTAAAGTTACCTCATATTTATTGATGTCAATGATAAGGTTATCGATAGCAGCAAGACCATCGCTTCCTGCCTTTTTATCCGGCGCTTCTCCCGGGCGCGCCTTGAGTCTGACCTTGACTCGGGCAACCAGCTCCTTGGGATCGAAAGGTTTTACGATATAATCATCTGCTCCCGCATCAAATCCGGATACCTTGTCTTCTGTCATATCTCTGGCGCTGACCATAATGATGGGAACATGCTGCTCGGCTTTAATAAGCCTGCATACTTCCCAGCCGTTGATGATAGGAATCATAAGATCCAGTATGACGAGATCATACTTATCCTTATTTACGCAGTCTATGGCGGAACTGCCATCATGACAGCAAAAAGTCTCGTAGCCTGCATCTTTAAGATAAAGCTCTATAAGCTTGCATATATTTTTATCATCATCCACGATCAGAATTTTGCTTTTTTCCATTTTAATTCCCTGCCTTATTTTATGGCTTTTATGAAGCTTTTCCCAAACTCCTGGCAGCGCGCTATAGCCTCTTCATTTGGCTTCCATAGCTCTCTGATTCCATCATTTACGACTTCAAACCCGGCCTTAGTCAGTTCTTCCGTTATGAGTTTGACTGACTCTCCGCTCCAGCCGTAGCTGCCGAAAGCCGCCGCCTTTTTATCTTTAAAGCCCAGCCCCTTGCACATTTCAAGTAGCCCAGCTGCTGAAAATAAAATACCTCTGTTTATAGTTGAACTTCCGAATAAAACCGCCTTAGATTTAAATATTTCCGCAATGATATCGTTTTTATCACTATGAGAGCAGTTGAAGAGTTTGACTGTCAATTCTCCGTCAACGGCCCTGATTCCTGCCGCTATGGCTTCTGCCATGATTCTCGTGGCATTCCACATCGTGTCATAGGCGATCGTTACCTGGTTCTCCTGATAATTCTTTGCCCATTCCATATATTTAAGCGCAATCTGAAGCGGTTCTTCTCTCCAAATGATTCCGTGACTTGGGGCGATCATGTCCACAGGCAAATTAAAGCTTAAAACCTCTTCAATTTTCTTGATGACCAGAGGACTGAAAGGCGTCAATATATTGGCATAATACTTCAGCGCTTCCTGATAGAGCTCAGATTGATCAACTTTATCGTTATACATGTGCTCTGAGGCGTAATGCTGTCCGAAAGCATCATTGCTGAAAAGTATATTCGAATCAGTCAGATAGCTCATCATGCTGTCCGGCCAGTGCAGCATGGCCGCTTCGACAAATATAATCTTACTCTCCCCTAGCTCCAAAGTATCGCCGGTTTTAACCTCAACGAAGTTCCAGTCCTGCTGATAATGGGCCTTGAGAAGTCTTGCTCCATTCTTAGTGCAATAAATCGGCACCTCTGGTATTTCCATCATCAGCTCGGTCATGGCTCCGCTGTGGTCCACTTCAGAGTGGTTGGCAATGATGTAATCAATGGTGCTAAGATCGATTTCCTTTTTTAGGTTTGCCACAAATTCTTTGGCAAAGGGTTGCCAGACCGTATCGATAAGAACGGTTTTTTTATCTCTGATGAGATAAGAATTATAGGAAGATCCATGATGTGTGGAATATTCATCTCCATGAAATTTCTTTAAATCCCAGTCAATCTTACCTACCCAAGTCACTTTGTCATTGATTTTAAAACTCATTTCTTTATCCCTCTTCTCTACCATAACCTATACTTAATATATTTAATAGTTTATTTATTTCTATACTCAAAAGTCTATTTCCTCCAGAACCTCGGTTCTATCCTCAGTCCAAAGTTCATCTGAATGCAGGCCATCAGAAATCTGTTCAAGGGCGAACTTCATATATTTCCCATAAGCCGTTACCGCCACCTCACCATTTTCAAGAAGTATTTCACCGGTCCCTTCAAAGATTCTTTTATTGCTGCTCGTGATCCTGCCCACAGCCCTCAGTTTCTGATCCAGTGGCAGGGGCTTTTTATACTGAACTTTGAGTTCAACAGTGACGCCCCAGGTATTGGGTTCGTCGATCATCATGGCTCTTCCTATGGTCTCATCAAGTATGGCCGACGCAATTCCGCCGTGAAGCCTTCCCGGATAGCTCTGATGTTCTTCGAGGACCCGAAATATTGCAACGATCTCCCCGTTTTCCAATTCATAAAAACGCGTATGCAGCCCAAATTCATTATCAAGTCCACAAATCAGGCACTTTTTGCTGTTATATTGTTTCTTCGTTACCTTGTATCTCACCCGAGTCTCCTTTGGTCAGTCCTCCATAGCTTTCAAAAAAATTCGAGAAAGCTGCTTTTATGTCTATGATTATAGCACACAGATATGCTATAATCACTTTGTTGTTGTAAAAATTATCCTATGCTGGGGTAGCTCAGTTGGTAGAGCAGCTCATTCGTAATGAGCAGGTCGTGGGTTCGATTCCCTTCCTCAGCTCCATAATGAAAGAGGACTTGCGCGTGCAGGTCCTCTTCTTTTTGCTCTAATATGAGCATTTCTATTGTTGCCTGATATTGACCGCGTTGATGCCCCATGCCTCTTTATTGTAACCTAATTACGTTTAATCTCAAGTTAACAACCAAAGTTACAACTAAAATTGCCACACACAAGAAGAAATCCCAAGAAAATAAA
>JBBRXH010000121.1:0-5684 GCA_038248565.1 Peptostreptococcales bacterium
ATGATGGAGAACACTATGGCGAGCTTGTCCTCTATAGGCTGCCTAAAGAAAGAACGGTTTACGGGCCGATGCAGATAGAATCGCAAATTGACCAGGATACAACGATTTCCAAGGAATTCTCATTGTGGGGCTCTACAGGATCTGATTATATCAGAGGAAATATGTTTGTCATTCCGATTGAAGATTCCCTGCTCTATATCGAGCCGATTTATTTGAAGGCAGATAATGTCAACAGTCTGCCGGAAGTCAAGCGGGTTATCGTGGCTTACGGTGATAGAATCGCCTATGAACCTACCTTGGCTGGAGCCTTAAACTCCCTGTTTGGAACCGGTGATGGGGCGGCAACAGATCCTGGTACCGTTGACCCCGGGACTGGAGGCACCCTTGGTACGGATAAGCTGATTCAGCTTGCCAGTGAAGCTTTCAAGAATGCAACGGCAGCACAGAAGAACGGTGACTGGGCTTCCTATGGCAAATATATCAATGAACTGGAAAGATACCTGAATCTTCTGGCACCGCCACCGGCAACATCGCCTAACCCTGATACGACCCCGACAACCAATCCATAAAACAATAAATAAAAGCGTAGAAAGATAGGCCCCATCGACAGGGGCCTATCCTTTTTAAGGCCTTGAAAATGGCTTGTCTTTTTAGCTTCCGGCGTTTACAAAATATTGCCAAAGGTATATAATTAAGCATTAATTAGGATAAAAATACTTTATATAAGGACTGAGAAAGGAGATTGGTTATGGTACTCAGCAGCTTGCTATACAACATTCCCACAGGGAAACACGCCAAAAAAGAGATTAAGGAAATTCTGCGCAGTCACCCGGAAATCAAATTTGTTTCGCTGGTGGGACTTGATATTGGAGGTTACGATACGGATGAGAAGATTCCTGTAGAGCTCTTTATCGAGAACATGGACAATTTTTTGACTAAAGGCGTTCAAACCGACGGATCCAGTGTTGTTCTGCCAAAGATTGCGGCAATCAATGATGCAAAACTTGATATCATTCCCGACCTTTCAGTGAACTGGTATGTGGACTATAATTTCAGCCATCTGGATGAGGAGACCAAAGCGCCGGTGGGTACGCTGCGTATCCCTGCATTTCTCATTCATAACGATACCTATCAGGTGGGATCAAGAGTTATCCTGCGGGATGCGGTCGATGTTTTTAAAAGAGATATTCTCGATTTACTGGAAAAACACCCGGAAGCATTCGATGATTTAAATATAGAAGATTTTGAAGATATTGAGGATATTCTTCTTACTGCGGCAACGGAACTTGAATTCTGGGTCAAAACCCCGGATGATAAAGCAGACCGTGAACAACTGTCTACCTCTCAGGTATTAAAAGAACAGTATTGGAAGCGGACTGTGGGACCTGTCAGGACCGCCCTGGAAAAATCCCTGCTGATTTTGGACCACTATGGCTTTGAAGTTGAAATGGGCCATAAGGAAGTCGGCGGCGTTAAGGCTAAACTGGGGCACTCCGGTGATTATGATCATGTCATGGAGCAGCTGGAGGTGGACTGGAAATACAGTACGGCCCTTCAGGCGGCAGATAATGAAAGTCAGGTCAAATACCTCATCAAAGATATATTCAGAGCCCATAGTCTGGACGTCACCTTCATGGCAAAGCCTATCGAAGGGGTAGCAGGCAGCGGGGAGCATACTCATATGGGCGTTGCGGCAAGGCTTAGGGATGGCAGGACGGTCAACCTTTTTTCCGCCAGGAATCCGAAGACGGACTATCTTAGCCCTGTGGGCTTTGGCGCACTATTAGGCATATTGAAGAATTATGAAATCGTCAATCCTTTTATAACATCATCCAACGATGCTTTTAACAGATTAAAACCCGGCTTTGAAGCACCGGTCTGCATTGTGACCTCCTTAGGGCACAGCGCCGACGTACCTTCAAGAAACAGGACTGTGTTGATCGGTCTTGTCAGGGATGCCCAAAACCCCATGGCAACAAGGTTCGAGCTCAGATCACCGAATCCGAAGAGCAACACCTATCTGGTCCTGGCCAGCGCCTATCTGGCTATGCTGGAAGGGATAAAGGCTGCCATAGAATCAGGAAAATCATCTGGTGAACTGCTGTCTATCTTATCCAAAAAATACGGAGAAGAAACCTTCTATCTGGAAAAGAACAGAGAATACCGCAGTGAAGAAGATGTCTTTGAAGCATATACTCCGGAGGAGCGGGAAAAACTCTTCGGCAGAGTACCCCTCACAGTCTATGAAAACATTAGTGCCTTCGATCTTTATCCGGAGAAGATGGCTATATTAAAAGCGGGGGATGCCTTCGATGACATCACGCTGGAATCCTACAAAGAGGCTATCTTAGGACAGTGGGCAGCTGAGCTTAGGGGCAGGATCATTCCAAATATTATGGATTTAGTCAGAGAGTGCAAAAAGCTTCATATTGAAATTGAATCCACAGACCTTGATATGCTCAACTGGAAGACCATCAATAAACTCAGGATTGACCTGGGGCAGGATACCATTTCTTCAAAATGCCTGCTGACCAGAATCAAAATGGCCCTGGATCAGGAAGACTATGCATCAGCATCAGCTATGCAAATAGAAATGCAGTTAAAAATTCAGGAACTGGTTGAAGTTTATATCGAATACAAGAAAAACTTATTTTAGGTTGGGAGATGAATCACCATGCTAGACATTAAACGTATCAGAGATGATTTTGAACAGGTCAAAAAATCCGTTGAATCCAGAGGACAGGGAGATTTTGGCATCGATAGGGTTTTAGCGCTCGACGAAAAGAGGAGAGAAGTGCTCTCGATTGTTGAACAGAAGAAGAATAAACAAAATATGGACTCCAAGGATATTCCGAAGCTTAAAAAAGAGGGCAAGGATACAACCGAGCTTATGAATGAAATGAAAGCTTTGTCGGAGGACATCAAGATTCTTGACGGTGAAGTGGACGTGATAGAAACAGAGTTAAAAGATTTACTGCTTAACATCCCAAATACACCCAGCAAGCTGGTACCCATCGGAAGAAATGAAGAGGACAATCTTGAAGTCAAAAGGTGGGGAACACCCAGAGCCTTTGACTTTGAACACAAGGCTCACTGGGATGTGGGTGTGGATTTGGATATTCTGGATTTTGAAAGAGCTGCCAAGATAGCCGGCGCCAGATTTACTGTCTATAAAGGGTTGGGCGCCAGGCTGGAAAGATCGCTGATCAACTTCATGCTGGATTTACATACCGAAAAGCACGGATATCAGGAGATCCTGCCGCCATTTATGGTCAATAGGGATGCCATGACCGGCACAGGACAGCTGCCTAAATTTGAAGATGATATGTTTCATGTGCCGGCAAAGGACTTCTTCCTGGTACCCACCGCCGAAGTGCCGGTAACCAACCTGCGCGGAGGGGAAATCATGGAGGCCGCTGAACTTCCGGTTTACTATACGGCCTATACACCCTGCTTTCGCAAGGAAGCCGGTTCCGCCGGTAGGGATACCCGCGGACTTATCAGGCAGCATCAGTTCAATAAGGTTGAGCTGGTTAAATTTACAGCGCCGGAGGAGTCCTATAAAGAACTGGAACTACTGCTTCAGGCCGCTGAAGAGATTCTCCAGTTGCTGGAAATCCCTTATAGAGTGGTTCTGCTCAGCACCGGAGATATGGGTTTCAGCTCTGCTATGACCTATGATATCGAAGTTTGGATGCCAAGCTATGGCAAATACGTTGAAATATCAAGCTGCAGCAACTTTGAAGCTTACCAGGCCAGGAGAGCCAACATCAGATTCAGACCGGAGCCAAAGGGTAAAGCGGAGTTCGTCCATACTTTAAATGGTTCAGGACTTGCTGTTGGCAGGACCTTCGCTGCGATTCTGGAGAATTATCAGCAGACCGATGGTTCAGTCATTATTCCGGAAGTGTTAAGAAAATATATGGGAACAGATAAAATTACAAAATAGGCAATTCCTCACCGCCCAAACTCTTTGGGCGCATTAGATTGGAAGGTAAAGCAGCATGCCGCTGGATATCAATGTGGGAGATATGCTGGAGCTTAAGAAACAGCATCCCTGCGGATCAAAATCTTTTTTGGTCATGAGAAGTGGGATGGACTTCAGGCTGACCTGTCAAGGCTGCAATGCCCAGATTTGGATTGCCCGAAAAGATCTTGAAAAAAGGGTAAAGAAAATAGTGAGAAAAGAAATAGAATAAGGTATAATTATCTCAGAAAAGATATAATAATCTCAGAAAAGGTATAATTATCTCAGAATACGCAGACTAACAAAATACAGTGGTCGAGGTGCACCGATGAGGAAAATACCAGTTATAATGGATTGCGATCCGGGTCACGACGATGCCATTGCGCTTATTGTTGCGCTCGGCAGCGGCGTTTTGGACGTTAGAGGTGTCACAACCTGCGCCGGCAACCAAACCCCTGATAAGACCCTGAATAATGCATTAAGAGTTCTAAGTTTCATTGAAAAATATCCGCCGGTTGCCCAGGGTGCCTTAGCGCCCATCATCAGAGAACTCATGATTGCACCCCAGGTTCACGGAGAATCCGGACTGGATGGCCCCGAGCTTCCGCCGCCAAGTTTTGACAAAGATCCATTAAGCGCAAACGCCCTTATGCTGAGGCTCCTAAGGGAATCCGACGAAAAGATAACCCTGATTCCTACAGGTCCGCTTACGAATATCGGCATTTTGTTTACCTCTCATCCCGAAATAAAAGAAAAAATCCAGCGCATCGTCCTGATGGGCGGATCCGCTGTAGGCGGCAATTGGACCCCGGGCGCGGAGTTCAATATTTTGGTTGACCCGGAAGCCGCAGATATCGTATTTAAATCCGGTATTCCTATCGTCATGTGCGGACTTGACGTTACCCATAAAGCCATGATTTATAAAGACGAAACTGAAAGATTCAGAGCCATTGGAAACAGGACAGGCAAACTGGTTGCCGAGCTCCTGGATTTTTTTGACCTTTTCCACAGAAAAGAAGGCTTCGGTTTCGCTGGAGCACCGCTCCATGACCCCTGTGCCGTCGCCTACGCCATAGATCCTTCCTTATTTATCACAAAAGACTATTACGTGGAAATTGAGACCAAAGGCGACTATACCCTCGGGGCTACAGTCGTAGATTTTAAGAACAAACTTGGACGTGATAAAAATGTTACCGTGGTTCTCGATTTGGATCGGGAAAAATTCATCGATCTGATGTACAACTCGGTTAAAAATCTGGTTTAGAATGATTCAGTCTCTTATATTTTAATAACAAAAGATCGAAAGGGGACAGATAATCTTATGAAAATACCTGTGATCATTGACTGCGATACCGGAGTTGACGATGCCATAGCCCTGATTTGCGGGCTGGCTTCAGATAAGCTCGATATTCGGGCTATAACCGTGGTGGCCGGCAATCAAACGCTGGATAAGACCTCTGCCAATACCCTTAATCTTGTCGATTTTTTAGGCAGCGATGCCAAGGTGTCCATGGGAGCGGAGAAGCCCCTGAACAGAGCGCTTGAGACAGCCGAGAAGGTTCATGGCAGGCTGGGGCTTGGCGGCGTTGAACTGCCGAAGGCAGGACGCGGCTTTTATGAGAAAAATGCTGTTGAAACCATTGCTGAAGAAGCGTTGGCCTTAAATGGACAGCTGGAAATTATCGCCGTAGGGCCTTTGACCAATATTGCCCAGGCA
>JBBRXH010000122.1:0-5670 GCA_038248565.1 Peptostreptococcales bacterium
AAATATCTCCGGCAACGCCCAAAAAACTGGCGGCTGAAAGATAGCTTCCTACCATTGCTATTCCGGTTTGCGCCCAAGGCACTTTATTGCCAGCAACATAAAAATCGGAGGCGGATCTTGATGACTTTGATGTAAGCCAAGTAACTACAATTGTAATCACAACAAAGACTGCAATAAATATTAGCACTAATGGATTCTGCATCTACCTACCTCCACAAAACAAAAAATACGATTAATATAATCCAAGATACAGGAAATACGCCCATGGAAAGTACAAAGCCGAGCGGCATCCCCATGAATGGAATGGATGCGATATGCTGAAAACCTGCTGTTTGAATGACTGCGCATGAAATGTAATAGACAAAGAAAATCGCGAAAAGTCCGAATCCAAGTTTTAATTTGCGTTTAAATAATTTAGGGTCAAGCTTTAGATGGTCATTTGATGACTGTACATCGCTCATTTTAAATCCTCCTTTTATCTAAATATTTTACATTTCCAAATTTAAAACAGACACAATGCAGGTTTCTTTTTTCTGCTATGATAATTTTTGAAAATGATTATGTATTATAGCATTAATTATAAAATTTGACTACCACTTTAGTTTTTTAAGGTTTCTGCCATTTTTTTATTTTATACTAATTTTTTATTGGCTCTTTAATTCTTTTTTAATTTTCTGTATAATCAACTTAAGTAACTAATCTTTTTCGCCTTTTGATTACCACCAATTGTAGAGATGTAGGAGAATACCTTGAGTAAAAGTCAGATAAAAAAAATGATATTCAATGTTATCATGCCTCCCCTACTAGTAATCATACTTTTTGTAGTGGTAATTGGTGCTGTCATTGTGCCTTCTACAGAAAAGGCACTAATGGATAAAAAACGCGATATGATACAAGCGATCGTAATGTCCGCAACAAGCATCATTGAAAGACATGCTCAAATGGAGAGGGACGGAATTGTTACGAAGGACGAAGCTCAAAAGGAAGCGTTAACGGAACTGAGAGTTTTGCGATACGGGGTTGGCAATAACGATTATCTTTGGATCACAGATTTAGAGCCTAGAATGGTGATGCACCCGTTTTTCCCGAAACTCGAGGGGAGCCTGCTTACCGAGTATGCCGACCCCCAAGGCAAATTACTTTTTGTTGAAGCAGCAAAAATTGCCAGGAACGAAGGCTCGGGCTATATCGATTATATGTGGCCTAAACAGGACAATATCGAAAAACCTGTTTCGAAGCTATCCTATATAAGGCTTTTTGAGCCTTGGGGTTGGGTAGTCGGAAGCGGCGTTTATCTTGATGATGTACATTCTGAAATTGGTGCTGTGATTATTCGTCTACTTCAAGCTTCTGCTTGGATAGGTCTATTTATTCTACTTCTCATGCTTTTCATTGTATGGAAAGGCATTAAAAGTGAAACCGGAAGGTGCAAAGCTGAAACCGAATTGCTACGTTCACGCGCACGCTATCAAGCCCTCGCCCATGCTTCCCGCGAAATGATTTTCCTGACGATCAACGGTGTCATTGCTGGTGCAAATAAAATGGCCTGCGAGACCCTCGGTTTTAAGGAAGAAGAAATAATCTCGCGCAAATTTTCTGATTTTATTGCAGATGGTTCTTTGACGGTTTTGCATAATTTAGAGGAACCAACGGGGGCCATCGAACCTATAGAAGTGGTTTTTAATTGTATTAGTGGGCCTGAACAGGTATTGCTTTCCATTGAGTCGGCAATCGTGAACGATAGCCCGGCATTTCTTTATTCCGGTTATTCCCTTCAGTACAAGGATGTTCCCGGCAAAAGCTTTGCTTCCTATGAATCTTTGAACCTAAGTGGATTTGGAATGGTAAAGCTTGAAAACCGACTAAATGGAAAAATCGTCTTTGCAGATACAGTTGCAACTGAAATGATTACTAGTTCAGACAATAAGACTATCGTAGGCAAGGAGTTCAGAACTTTGGTAGAAGAAGGAGATGCAAGCAGACTTTTTATACAGTTGCAGGCAGAAAAGTATGTTCATAATATGATTCTTCGTTTTTCGGCATCACAAAACATCACTGGTTATTTACAGGCGTGTGCTACGCTCATAGATGAATCCGAAGGACAGGAAGATCAAATAATTGTTTTTCTAACGGATGTGACGGCAATGCAGGTTTTGGGGAAATCCTCTGAAAATTTGTTGTCAGAGCTTTTATCTCCAGAAAGAAAAATATCTATCGCTGCGGGTTTATTAGAACCGGTAGATATAGAAAGAAATCCCCTGCAGTATTATATGCGAACTCAAACTTTACTTCGTCAGTCTGTTAAAATGGGACTTCCCGCAGAAAAAATAGTTTCTGCAATGACTTATACCATAAATGACATCTTCATAAAGGCTATTGAAAAGACAATTTTAGAAATAGGACCACCTCCCTGTGGTTATGCGCTATTATCATTTGGTAGCATTGGAAGAAATGAGCCCACCCTTAATGCCGATCAGGATACAGCAATTTTATTTGAATCCACAAGCGATGATTTAAGAAATCAAGAGTACTTTTACCGCTTTGGAGAATCTGTAACATCTATTTCCGAGGCTTCCGGCATTTCGCGATGTAATGGAGGAAATACCGCCGCAAATCCGTCTTGGGTCATGAATGAAGCAGCCTGGAGAAAACAATTCTCATCATGGATCAACACAGGTCAGCCTGAAGATCTTATACTTGTTAATATCTTTTTCGATTTTCGGGTAATTGCGGGAGATCAGAAGCTTGCTATTGATCTTCGCAGGCATATATTTCACGAAGTCCATAACAGGCCTGCCTTCCTCTTCAATCTTGCCCAAGATACTCTGAGTTACCGTCCTCTCTTCGACTTGTTAGGCCGTATACGTTCAGACAGCCAACATATTAATTATGTAAATCTTAAAGGAACCATGATGCATTTTGTCAATTTCGCTAGAATCTATTCTCTAAAAAATGAAATTGTAGAGACCAATACAATTAAAAGACTTCAGGCATTGATGGAAAAAAAGAATATTCCACAAGATACAGGTCAGGATACTATCGAGGCATGGCGTTTTTTACTCGGCCTTCGTTTAAAAAATCAAGTGGTCTCAATGGAACTGAATTTTAACCAGGAGAATACTTTAATCCTCGAGGAACTAAGTTCTTGGGAAGAAAGCATGTTAAAAAAAGCCATGAGTCAAATCGGAAATTTGCAAAAGAGAATTTCTTCAGACACAGTAAAAATGAGTTGATGTGATATGCGTATAGGGCTTTTTGGGGACGTGCATGGGAATTATGATATCTTCTATAAGATGCTCATGCATTCCTATGAAAAGCAAAATATTAGCGTTGCTTTCCAGGTCGGAGATTTCGGATTATCAGAAGCAATTTTTGAATACAAGGAGCTCTTTGATCTACCTGTTCCTCTCTATATTGTTGATGGTAACCATGAAGATTTCAAATTTATTTCAAAATCCATCCAAAGCAACGCGCCTTTAAAATGGGCGGCGCATAATCTGTATTTTCAAACTCGCGGCTCAACAGCGCCTATCGAAACGATTATAGCCGGCTTTCTTGGTGGTGCCCTTAATGTAGATCGGCCTCAGAGAAGAAAAGACGGAAATGTTATTACAAACGACGACATCAACAGGGCTTATCTAAATTTCTCAAAAACCCCTCCTGATATAATCCTGTCTCACTCCTGCCCTGCCGGCATTGGTCTTGGCATGCTTGGACATCCTTCCCACGCGTTGGGCGTTGCAAATTATATTATAATGGCTGGCTATGATCCGGGGCCAAAATTTGATTACGGTGAACTTCAAATCACACGGCTTTGGGAGCGAATGCAAAAGCGCCCAAAACTTTGGGCTTATGGACACTTTCATCAATTTCAAATACGAAAAATCGAAGATACTCAATTCGTATGTCTGCCACGAATTGACTATTTTCATCAATGCGTGGTATGGGACAGCGAGTCCCAGGAAATAACATTAAGCTATTACTAAAATCATTGTTTAAGAATATCCCATATTTCTTCAGCCTTTTGGATGATATAGGTGGGTTTGTCCGGGCCATATTTATCCGCTTCCGTCACAGCGACAGCCCAACCTACCAGTACCGATTTCACTTTGGCATTATGGGCGCAAAGGATATCAAACATGCTGTCTCCGATCATAATAGCTTCTTCCGGGAGGGCGCTCAACTTCTCCAGAGCTATGAGAATTGGGGTCGGATCCGGCTTGTGTTTATCCGTATCATCCGCTGTTACGATATAGTCGAAGTACTGTTCCATATCATATTTCTGAAGGCCCAGAAGGGTGGTATGCCTGAGCCTGGAAGTCACTATGGCCATTTTATAACCTCTGCGCTTCAATTCCTTTACCAGCTCCAGCATACCCGGGAAAATTGATATGAGTTCGTTGAATTTCCCATAATGATAGCTGCGGTAAATTTCCATGGCCTCTTCAGGCGGAATGGGCAGCATTTTGCTCATGGTGAGCGCCAGCGGCTCCCCAAAGGTTTTGATGATCTCCTCAACAGGCTTCTCTTCGCCGAGAACCTGTCTGAAGGTATATTGGAAGGATTGTATAATGACCTCATTGGTATCGATCAGCGTGCCATCAAAATCAAACAATACTGTTGTTATTTTAGAGTTTTCCATTGCGCCTCCTTTTAAGTTATAAGGGCAGTTTAAAATTTCATGGTCAGGGAAACCTTGTGCCGACCTTCATCAATACCTATAATTTTTACCTTGACCGTATCTCCTACGGAGACAACATCCATAGGGTGTTTGATAAATTTATTGCTCAGCTGGGAAATATGGACCAAACCGTCATTTTTGACGCCGATATCCACAAAAGCCCCGAAATCAACCACGTTACGCACTGTTCCGGAAAGCTCCATGTCCAATCTCAGATCCTCAAAACTCAGCACATCATTTCTGAAAACGATAGGAGGCATGCCCTCTCTCGGGTCTCTGCCGGGTTTGCTGATTTCACCGACAATATCTGTCAGGGTCATGACGCCGATGCCGATATCTTCCGCCATACTGGCGATGCTTTTTTCTATGCTGGCATAACCTTCTCCGGATTTTGCCACGCTTGGATAAACCTCTATGATTCTATCTTCAACATGTTTGGCTCCGCCCAGGAGGATTTCTTTTTTGTCTATGCTGAGTTTTTTAAGCATGAGCTCCGCTGCCGGATAGGATTCGGGATGGACAGCGGTAGCGTCCAGGGGATTTTTGCCGTCTGAAATACGCATAAAACCGGCGCATTGGTTATAGGATTTCTCCCCCAGCTTCGCAACTTTTTTAAGTTCTGTCCGGGTTTTGAATTTTCCATTTTCTTCCCTGTAAAGGACGATGTTTTTCGCAATGGCCGTATTGATTCCTGCAATATACTGCAGCAGCGACGGGGATGCGGTATTCAGGTCGACGCCGACCCTGTTGACGCAGTCGGTAACCACATTGGTCAGGGCGCCGTCTAAAAGTCCCTGGTTTATATCGTGCTGATACTGTCCTACGCCGATATGCTTCGGTGAGATCTTAACCAGCTCCGCCAGCGGATCCTGCAGCCTCTTGCCGATGGACATGGCCCCTCTTGTAGTGACGTCGAGATCCGGATATTCCTCCGTGGCGACCTTTGAAGCCGAGTACACGGAAGCTCCCGCCTCATTGACGATGGTATA
>JBBRXH010000123.1:0-5657 GCA_038248565.1 Peptostreptococcales bacterium
CCTGGTATACATGCGCACGATCATTTCTGCAAAATCCTGGGCATCAAGGCCGCCGGAACCGGCGTGAATGGCGATAATAGCGTTATTGGCATCGTATTCGCCCACTAACAGGGCTTTGATGCGCATAGCTTCAGCCTCTTTAAGGAATTGGCTGTAGGCGTCTTCAATTTCTGGGATCAGACTTTCGTCTTCCTCCTCAGTGGCAAGGTCAATCAGCACGGTGATATCCTCAAGCTTCGTACTGATAGCCTTATAGTCGCCTATTTTATTTTCCAGGCTTTTCTTTTCCTTGAGCAGCTTTTGAGCCTGCTCGTGATCTTCCCAAAAGCCTTCCTGCTGACTGGTTACTTCTATGTCTTTTAATTTCTCTGATAGCCCGGCGACGTCAAAGAGATTGTCCGAGTTCTTTCAGAATTTCAGCAGCATCGCCGAGGGCGTATTTAATCTGGTCCAGCTGTATCATTCTCACACATTCCTTCCTGGCATTGTATTATTGTCCGCAGCATTTTTTATATTTTTTACCGCTGCCGCAGGGGCATGGGTCATTTCTGCCGACGGTTTCCTCTGCTTTAACGGGTTCTCTTTTTTGTTCTCTGGGTGGAATTTTGGTCGCAGCCGGCATACTATCGTCCCCATAGCCACTTTCCGGATCTTCCAGGGATCCACCGATGCTGCTGTCGTCTATGGACTTAGCATTGATGGTCATACCGCTGCCGATGACCTGTTTTCTTTGCGTATCCGTCTGGACTGTAACGTTGAAGCAGTATTTCACAAGATCTTCCTTGATGACCTTGATCATCAGTTCAAACATTTCAAAGCCTTCATTCTGATAAGCTACAGCCGGATCCTGCTGTCCCAGCGCTCTGAGTCCAATACCGTGGCGCAGCTGATCCATGGCATCGATATGGTCCATCCACTTGTTATCAACGACCCTGATGAGCAGCATTCTTTCCAGCTCTCTCATACGCTCAATGCCGATTTCCTCTTCCTTGGCTTCATAGGCTTTTTCAAAGAGCGCCGAAACATCTTCCTTAAGGGTTTCCTTGTTCAGGTCATGGACGTCCTCGTACTCCAGCGGCCCAATAGTGCCGCAAATTTTGCGCAGTGAATCGTAAAGACCATCCAGATCCCACTCCTCGGCATATCTTGAGGCAGCAGTGCAAAAGTCAATATTCTCAGTGATCAGTTCATCCAGCATGGAAAAGACATGGGTTCTGAGGTCTTCGCCGTGAAGCACTCTGCGTCTTTCATCATAGATGATTTCCCTCTGCTTATTCATGACATTATCATATTGCAATACATATTTTCTGATGGAAAAGTTTCTTCCTTCAACCTTTTTTTGTGCATTTTCGATGGTCTTGGTCAGCATGCCGGCTTCAATCGGTTCGCCTTCCTTTAAGCCCAGCTTCTCAACGATACCCTGAATTCGGTCTCCGCCGAATAATCTCATGAGTTCATCTTCAAGCGAGATGAAAAATTGGGTGGATCCGGGGTCACCCTGACGTCCGGCACGTCCACGCAGCTGATTGTCTATCCTGCGGGATTCATGGCGTTCTGTACCGATGATATGGAGACCTCCGGCTGCGACGACCTGCTGGTGTTCATCGGCTCTTTCGTTTTTGTATTGTTCTAAGAGCTCCTGAAATTCTGATCTCGCATTGATCAAAAGCTCATCTTCCAGCGGTACAAAGCTGGACGCAAAGGAAATTACTGTCTCATCATAGCCCCGGCGGCGCATCTCAGATTTTGCTTCAAAGTCAGGATTTCCACCCAGGATTATGTCTGTACCACGGCCGGCCATATTAGTAGCGATGGTGACGAAGCTGTATCTTCCGGCTTCGGCGACTATTTGCGCTTCCCGTTCATGCTGCTTGGCATTCAGCACATTGTGCTTGATGCCACGTCTTTTCAACAGGGCGCTGATGATTTCTGATTTTTCGATGGATATGGTACCCACCAGTACCGGCTGCCCCTTTTCATGGCACTCGGCGATGGTATTGACAATGGCTGAATATTTACCGCGTTCCGTTCCATAAATGGAATCCTGAAGGTCGGTCCTGGCAATAGGTTTATTAGTAGGAATTTCAATGACATCCATATTATAGATATCTCTGAATTCCTCTTCTTCAGTCCTGGCTGTACCTGTCATTCCCGCCAGCTTCTGATACATTCTGAAATAGTTTTGAAGGGTAATGGTAGCCAGAGTCTTCGACTCCTGACGGACCTTCAGCCCTTCCTTGGCTTCAATCGCCTGATGTAGACCGTCGCTGTATCGTCTGCCGAACATCAGCCGGCCTGTAAACTCGTCTACGATGACGATTTCGCCATCTTTTGCGATATAATCC
Organism: Peptostreptococcales bacterium; assembly: GCA_038248565.1. Classification (GTDB taxonomy): domain Bacteria; phylum Bacillota; class Clostridia; order Peptostreptococcales; family Anaerovoracaceae; genus JBBRXH01. The sequence continues at coordinate 2,346 of JBBRXH010000123.1, forward strand.
ACGTCTCTTTTCATCAGGTTATGGGCCTTCAAAGCCTGCATGATGTGATGGTTGATTTCCATATTTTCCGGATCGGATAAATTCTCGATTTTAAAGAAATTTTCGGAACGTTCAACGCCTTCTTCTGTCAGCGAGACAGTCGAGTCCTTTTCATCCATGATAAATTCTTTATCCAGCCTGAAATTTTTAACAAACTTGTCGGCAATCATATACATATCCGTCGACTTCTCTCCGGCTCCGGAGATAATAAGCGGCGTTCTGGCTTCATCTATGAGGATACTGTCTACTTCATCGACGATGGCGTAATTCAGGGCTCTTTGGGAAAGATCTTCCTTGTAGATGACCATATTGTCACGCAAATAGTCGAAACCAAACTCATTGTTGGTCCCGTAGGTGATGTCCGCCTCATAGGAGGCTTTTCGCTCCTGATTGGTAATGCCATGGATGATGCAGCCTACAGAGAGGCCCAGGAAGGTATAAAGCTTTCCCATCCACTCCATGTCACGCTTTGCCAGATAATCGTTGACGGTGACCACATGGACGCCTTTTCCCGACAGCGCATTGAGATAAGCCGGAAGTGTAGCCACCAGGGTCTTGCCTTCTCCGGTTTTCATCTCGGATATGCGGCCCTGATGAAGGATAACGCCACCGATCAGTTGAACTCTGAAATGCTTCATGCCCAGACTTCTCCAGGCTGCTTCCCTGGCTACCGCAAAGGCCTCCGCCATAATATCGTCCAGAGTCTCACCCTTATCCAGTCTTTCTTTAAATACATCCGTCATATTTTTCAATTCCGCATCAGACATCTTTTCGATACTCGGCTCAAGCGCTTCAATCTGATCCGCAATTTTTTCTACTTTTTTAACTTCCTTGACGTTTAAATCCCCAAATATTTTTTCTAAAAACCCCATTTCGATTTACCTTCTTTCTTACACTTTCTATGCCTTTAGTTGAAACTCTGCCAGATATCAAGTCCCCTGGACTGCAGCCAAAGCTGGAGCAGGATGGCAATGATCAGTCCCGCGGTGAATTTAATCACCAATTGCTGTCTTTTTGTCATTTTTTTACTCCCTTTCAACAAATGCTTTGTAGATTGCTTTTATTGTTTTTTCAAAATCCGCATTTTCTACGCCTACGATGATATTCATTTCACTGGAGCCCTGATCGATCATTCTAATGTTGACGTTTGCTGCATAAAGCGCCCCAAAAAGTCTGGCTGAAACCCCCAGTTTTCTTGCCATACCGCACCCGACGGTAGCGACGAGGGCCATATCACTGTTCACATCTATGGTGTCCGGATTCAGTTTGCGTTCAAAATCCTCTATGATATCTTCCAGTTTACCTTCCAGATTTTTATTGGAAATGACAACGGAAACCGTATCTATTCCACTGGGCAAATGTTCGAAAGAGATGTCATAATCCTCTAAAATAGACAGGATTCTTTTGACAAAGCCCACTTCGTTGTTCATATTGTTTTTATAGATGCCGATTACGGTAAAATCCTTGCGTCCCGCAACTCCGGTAATCGTCGTATCGTCGTGCATATGCTCCGGTATTTCTGAAAGTATGATGGTGCCGGGGTGATCCGGCTCGTTGGTATTCCTTATGTTGATAGGTATATCCACCTCACGGGCCGGAAATATGGCGTCCTCGTGAAGAACGCTGGCGCCCATATAGGAAAGCTCTCTTAATTCCTTGTAGGTGATCACTTTTATTGGCTTTGGATCATGTACGATTCTCGGGTCCGCCATCAAAAATCCGGATACATCTGTCCAGTTTTCATAGACGTCGGCGCAGACTGCCTTAGCAACAAGGGCTCCGGTTATATCCGAGCCGCCTCTTGAGAATGTCTTGATATGTCCGTCAGGATATGTGCCGTAGAAGCCAGGCAGAACGGCATGCTCATGTTTTAAAAGCTCTTCTTTAATGGCTGTATTCGTCTCATCGTAAAGAAACCTTCCCTTTTGATCAAATCTGACGAGCCCTGCCGCATCCACAAAATCATAGCCCAGGTAGGCAGCAATCAGAAGCGCATTGAGGTATTCCCCTCGACTGGCTATATAATCCGCAGGCATACCGATCACCAGGTTCGACCTGATCTCATCAAAGTGCTGCTGCAGGTTCACGTCTACTCCAAGGTTCATTTCTATTGATTTATATCTGTCACAGATCACCTGGAAAACCTGATCATAGGGCACATTGTGCTCTATATGGGTTTTGCATAAATAAAGCAGGTCTGTGATTTTATTATCATCGCTGTATCTTTTCCCGGGGGCTGAAACAACCACATATCTGCGTTCACTGTCACTTTTAATAATTCCCTTTACTTTTGCCAGCTGAATAGCATCAGCTACAGAGGTACCGCCAAACTTGGCAACTTTGAGTCCCATAAAATTTTTCATCCTCTCCTGTATCATTTCTAAGTTTCTATTTTATCATAAAACCTTTGATGTCGCTATAAGATCGACTCCGAAAGTCATAAAATCTTTTTCGATAATCTGACCAATTTCCACTGGAGCTTCGACTTTTAAGGTTCTTATCCTGTTCATGGCCGAAAAAATCGCCTCTTTGGGTATGCCGCCGCTGGTTCTTACGCTGACGATCTGTTTTTCCGCGTTCAGCACTTTGACTGAGGTGGTCAGCGTGCGCATGGGGCTGATCAGCTCCCTGATGATATACTCTTCGCCTTTTTCGCACTTGGCGCCCTTTATTTCAGGCAGGTTATAAGTGATGGCACAGCTGTTGGGGCATAAAAGGCAGATCATGGTGTTGGGATCGTTTGTTTTTGGCCGGGCAGATGCCCTCACTTGAGCCTCAACGTGCGAGGTTTTTTTTTGAATATAATCGGCGACTTTAATGCCCAGGCCCTCCGCTTCCGAAGATACATCATCCACCAGATCGTGGACATAGCGGGCATTGCCGCAGACGAATACGCCCTCAACTGTGGTTTGCCCCATTTCATCCGTCAGCGGTTCGCCTGTATGTTCATCAAGGGTAACGCCACAGGTTAGTCCGGTTTCAACCTCCGGTATCAGCCCAACGGATAAAATCAGCGTATCGCAGGCATATAACTTAGCCGAGGCTTTCATTGGACTGCCGTCCTCATCAAGCATGCAGACTTCGACAGCTTCAACTCTATCAATACCCATGATATTCGTGATCGTCGCGCCGAGGATCAGGGGAATATCAAAATCCTTGAGACATTGGAGAACGTTCCTTGGAAGCCCACCGGCGGCTTTTTCCTTTTCCACCACAGCGATTACCTGGGCTCCCTCCAGTGTCAGCCTTCTTGCCATAATCAGGCCGATATCC
>JBBRXH010000124.1:0-5620 GCA_038248565.1 Peptostreptococcales bacterium
CCGGATATAGCGTGCCGTGGGCGATGAAGCCGAACTCCCCGAGTTTGGTGCTTTCTTCCTCGAAGACGCGGATGAAGGTGTTGCCGATGATCTTGCGCTTGAGTTCGGGGTCGGCGACGCCGTCGAGCTTGCTGATGAAGTTGTCACTGGCGTCGATGAAGACGAAGCGGTCGCCGAGCAGCTTGCCGAAGACCTCGCAAACCTCCGCGGCCTCGCCCTTGCGCAGGAGGCCGTGGTCGATGAACATGCAGGTGAGCTGGTCGGGTACCGCGCGATTGAGCAACGCCGCCGCGACGGAAGAATCCACCCCGCCGGACAGGGCGCATAGTACTTTTTTGTCCCCGACAGTGTCTTTGATTTCCTGTATTTTTGAAAGCGCAAAGTTTGACATGGTCCAGTCTTCTTTGCAGCCGCAGACTTCATATAAAAAGTTTTTCAGATACTGCTGGCCGAAGGGCGTATGATGCACCTCAGGATGGAATTGTACGCCGTAGAGTTTTTTGTCCTGGTTTTCCATGGCCGCTGTAGGACAATGGTCTGTATGGGCAGTGGCTTTAAAGCCTTCCGGCGTCTTTTCAATATAGTCGGTATGGCTCATCCAACATTCAGAGGCGGCTGGGATTCCGCCGCACACCAAGCTCTCAGGCGAGGTCATGGCGACCTTGATTCTGCCATACTCCCTTAGATCTGGGCTTACGACTTTGCCGCCCAGCAGATGCGCCATGAGCTGTGCACCGTAACAGATGCCGAGAACGGGTATGCCCATGTCAAAAAGTTCTTTGGGAATGGTTGGCGCCCCTTCAGCATAAACGCTGGCAGGCCCTCCGGTAAAAATTATCCCTTTTGGTTTCACAAGCGTAAGCCTTTCCATCAGCTTTGTGAAAGGCACTATTTCGCAGTAGACGTGGGCTTCTCTGACTCTTCGCGCGATGAGCTGGTTGTATTGCCCGCCAAAATCGACGACTAAAATTCCATCATAATCCATGCCAAGCTCTCCTTTAATCATTATTGCGGGCCGAATAATTCGGCTCTTCATTGGTAATGCTGATATCGTGAGGATGGCTCTCGATGAGTCCGGCATTGGTGATTTTTATAAACTGGCCGTTTTCTTTAAGATCTGCAATGTTTTTAGTACCGCAGTATCCCATACCGGCTTTTAGGCCGCCAAGGAGCTGATAAACGATTTCTTTGAGTTCGCCTCTGTAAGGCACTCTGCCCTCAACGCCCTCCGGCACATATTTTTTTGCCTCCTGCTGGAAATAGCGATCCGAGCTGCCTTTTTTCATAGCAGCCGTGGAGCCCATACCGCGGTAGACTTTAAAATTTCTTCCCTTAAAGATGACGCTTTCTCCGGGGCTTTCTTCCGTCCCTGCAAACAGGGATCCGATCATACAGACGTCTGCTCCTGCAGCTAAAGCCTTGGTAATATCTCCTGAATACTTGATACCGCCATCGGCGATTACAGGGATACCAAAGCTAAGGGCTACTTCCGCACAGTCCATGATGGCTGAAATCTGAGGAACACCGATACCGGCAACCACCCGGGTTGTGCAGATAGATCCCGGCCCAATTCCTACTTTTATAGCATCGGCTCCGGCCTTGATCAATTCAAGGGCCGCTTCTCCGGTAGCGATATTGCCCGCAATGACCTGGACCTCCGGATAGGTTTTTTTGATCAGGCGGACTGATTCAACGACGCCTTCCGAATGGCCATGGGCTGTATCCAGCACGATGACATCGACTCTGGCATTGACCAGCGCAGTCACGCGCTCCATCATATCTCCGGTCACACCAACAGCAGCGCCCACCAGGAGCCTGCCTTTAGAATCCTTGGAGGAGAATGGAAACTGTATTCTTTTTTCGATATCCTTAATGGTGATAAGCCCTTTTAGAATTCCATTGTCGTCGGTTAAAGGCAGCTTTTCAATTTTATATTTCTTTAAAATCTCAAGGGCGGCTTCCATGGTGATGCCTTCTCTTGTAGTCACTAGGTTTTCTTTGGTCATGACGCCATCGATCTTAAGGCTCATGTCTGTTTCAAATTTGACATCTCTGTTGGTGATGATGCCCAAAAGCTTTTTATTGCCATCTACGATAGGAACCCCTGAAATTTTATACTTGGCCATCAGATCGTTGGCATCCTGAATGATATGATTTGGAGAAAGGTAGAATGGGTCCACGATGACCCCATGCTCGCATCTTTTAACCTTATCCACCTCATCCGCCTGCTCTGTTATAGACATATTCTTATGGATGATGCCGATGCCGCCTTCCCTGGCGATGGCAATAGCCAACCTGGACTCGGTGACCGTATCCATACCGGCACTCATAAGAGGCATATTCATACGGATTTGCTGGGTCAGATAGGTGCTGATATCCACATCCTTCGGCAGAATATCGGATTTTCTGGGCAGTAACAATACGTCATCAAAGGTCAATGCCTCTTTTAATATTTTATCTTTCATGATCCCTCCTAGTGTTTATTGGCCGAGCTCTAAAAGAAATTCTTCCAGAGTCAGTCCATGTTCAAAAATATAATTTGCTGCGTCTATTCCGACATACCTGAAATGCCAGGGTTCGAATGTGTAGCCGGTTATATTCTCCATACCTTTTGGGTATCTGAGAATAAAGCCATATTTTCCGGCATTATCTGCCATCCATTTGCCTTCCGGTCCTTGCCCAAAATCATAGGAAATCTCATAATTCAGTCCAGGAGAAGAAAGATCCGCGGCCAGGCCCGTCTGATGCTCGCTTTGACCAGGCTTTGCGCTGGTTTTATTGGCCTCTTCAATGGATCCCTTTTTTGCTACGTTGCTCTCGAAAATAGCTTTCTGCAGCCAATAAGCGCGGTAGGCTGTAGTAATGACAATTTCTGTCCCGTCCGCCTTGGCGTCTGCCAGCATCAGATTGAGCTGGTCTGCTGCTTCTTTTCTCATATAACGGGCGGATTCATCCCTGCCTGGCGCATAGGCCAGAATTTTTGTCAGATCTTTAGGTTCATAATCACTGGCGAGTTCATTTTGCTTATTGACTAAGACCAGCATTTCAGGACTGACAGTCAGGCTGTCAATCGCTTTTTCACCCGAGGTTTCCCCGCTTTCAATAGGTGGGACGTTCACTACAGGCGGTTTTTCTATTGGCGGTTTTTCTATTGGCGGTTTTTCTATTGGCGGGCTGCTGGGATCCTGGCTGGTAAATTTATTTATTATAACCGCTGACAGCGAAATAATCAAGCATAGGGCCAGAATGCCGATCAGCCGACGTTTCATAAGTTTTTTTGTTGTCATATTAATATCCTCTCCAAAGAGCCGGCTAAAAGCCAATCTTTGACGGTTTGAAATCGTGCTCCCGTTGTTATGGAATATATTTTCTAATACTACACCAAAAAGCCTGTTTTTTCAAGTGGCAGACCAAGGTTTAGCCGGAATTTATAAATTATATAATTGAAATTTTAAAATTACTCAAGCATATATATTGCAGTCAAAAAATATGCTATATTTAATTATTAATAGTCCATCATATTCCTTTTCATATTCTTACAAAGGAGTGGTTTTTATGACAGAAGTTGCAGAAAAGCAGTCCCTTCCAAGAATTCCAATCCCTCCAAAAATTGTTACCCGTTACATCCCTGATCCAGAGGATTCAAAGGATGATACCTTACCTCCTCAGAGCTTCATCGGGTTGTTAAAAGGCATCGTTCTCACAAACTTCAAAGCGATGCCGCGCCGCCTGCTCAAGGATATTATCTGGCTTGGGCCTCTGCTTGTAGTCTGGATTGTGCTATGGACTTATCCGACTATGCGAATATCTTCCCTGCCCGGCCCCCTCGGCGCCATAGCATGGGCTTTGATATTCCTGACTGCCACCTATAATGGCTTTATCGGCAAGGCAGCTTTCATCACCGTCATCAGCAGGACTTTCATCCCCCTGATTCAGAGAATAAGGCGGGGAGAGCTTGCCCAGGTCAAGGAAAAATACAGCCAAACAGCAAAAATTATTACACAGCTCATGACAAAGAGCAAGATGATGACCCTGAAGCTTTTCCTGATCTCAGGGGGAATAGGTCTTGCCGTTTCCAATATCCTGACAAGAAATAATAAAGCAGACAAATATCTGATCTGCGTTCTTTGTGCTATCGCCCTCTTTAATGATTTATCCAAAGGCAAAAATAGCCCTGTGGTAAGGCTGGTCTCCACGGGTCTAAGAGATCTGCCTGTTTTGATGGGCAAACACCTTAAAGTAACCTTGGCCCTGACCTATCTGGTCATAGCCGGCTTTGCCGTTGGCCTTCTTCTGGCCCTACTGCCCAGCCTCTTCTTTAATTCCTATGACAGCCCTGGCGGTTATATCTTCGGTGCAGTTTTTATTGTCGCCGGGATCGCTGTCCACTTTATTGGAGGAAAAAATGCAAGTAAACAGCAATAACTTCTCCAAATTAGAAGATGAGGAGTTTTTATTCAACAGCTTTTTTAATCCGAGAACCGGCGAGTACCTCAGAACCGGCATTCTCGGTGAGGATGGAAAGGACACGGGCATCGATGCCTTTATGTCCGAATTTCCTCATCTTCTGGACGTTGGTATTATGGGGCACTGCAGTCATGGCCTTTCAGGCAGATGCACCGCCGCCGGCAATCACTGCTATCAGAGCGGTTCTTCCATTGAGCAGGAAAATATGAAGCTCGAAGATTTCAAGTCTATCGTCGATCAGTGCAAAGGCCAGGTCTTTCAGTTCGCCCTGGGCGGCCGCGGAGACCCGGATCAGCACGAAGACTTCGAAGCCATTCTCCGCTATTGCAGGGAAAACGGCATCGTCCCAAACATGACCACTTCCGGCTACCTTCTGGACGAGGCAAAGGCTGCGCTCATCGGCAGATACTGTGGTGCCGCCGCCGTCAGCTGGTATCGGAATGACTACACGTATAGGGCCATCGAACTGCTCAGTAAAACGGGCATTCATGTGAATCTTCATTTTGTGCTCAGCAATAGGACCATCGATGAAGCCATTAAGCTCATTGAAACCCATAGCATTCCTGAGAAGATAAACCGCATCGTGTTTCTTCTCTATAAGCCGGTCGGACAAGGGACAGATGATGATATTCTGCCTTATGATGAAAAGACCCAATACTTCTTTTCACTGATCGATACGGATTATGGCCTTGCTAAAATCGGTTTTGACAGCTGCTGCGTCCCCGGTGTTTTAAACAGCACAACTATTGTTGATCCGAATTGCTACGATGCCTGCGAAGCGGGAAGATTTTCCGCTTATATTACACCGGATATGAAGTTTCTGCCCTGCAGCTTTGATCAGTCCCTACAGTGGGCAGTCTCTCTTAAGGAAAATACACTTAAAGAAGCATGGCAAAGCCAAGCCTTCGAAGCCTTCAGACAGCATCTGCGTGATGCCTGTCCTGACTGCACCAGGCGGGAGCTCTGCATGGGCGGCTGTCCCATTAAGCCAGCTATAACACTCTGCCACCTGCCAGACGTTTTTTAACAAAAATCAGGTTAGGTGCTCAACGCAAAGAAAGAGGTGATTAAAGCATATGAAATACAGAACTGATTTTGTAACAAACTCAAGCAGCAGCAGTTTCGCTGCAGCGGGCTTAGCCAGTTTGGCCGC
>JBBRXH010000125.1:0-5449 GCA_038248565.1 Peptostreptococcales bacterium
ATAGTGTGGATTTCTTTAGTCTTTAGTGCTTTTTTAATCAATGAGTCTTCATCAATGCGACTCTCTGATTTTAAAATATTTTCAATTTCCGGTTTTGTGACAGGGTGCTTTGGTAGAAATATCGTGCAGCAATCCTCGTAAGGCATAATCGAAGTTTCAAAGGTCCCTATTTTTTTAGCGAGATCCATAATGTCCACCTTGTCAAAAGCTATCAAAGGGCGCATTACCGGCATACTTACTGCCTCATCTGTAACGACTAAGCCTTTAGCAGTCTGACTTGCTACCTGTCCAAGGTTTTCTCCGGTAATCAGAAGATCGCAACGCGTCTCTTTAGCTATAATTTGAGCAATCTTCATCATAAATCTTCTTGTAATAATCGTCATCTCATCTTCCGGACAGTTTTCAGCTATCTGCTGCTGTATCTCAAGCAGGTTCACTGTATGTATCTTGATTTTCCCGCAGTATTCCGACAGAATACGGGCGAGATCGAAGACTTTTTCCTTGGCTCTCTCACTGGTATAAGGGTAAGCATGGAAATGCACCGCTTCCATGAGCATACCCCTCTTTGCCATCATCCAGGCCGCTACAGGGCTGTCAATACCTCCGGAAAGCAATACTAACCCCTTACCATTAGTGCCAAGGGGTAAGCCTCCGAATCCAGCAGTTTTATCTACAAAAATATAGGTTTTATCCCTTCTCACATCGATAAAAAGCCTGCATTCCGGCTGATGCACGTCTACTTTAAGAACTTTGCAGCCTATAAGAACCTTGCCCCCGATATATCGGGCAATGTCCGGAGATTCCATTGGAAAGTCTTTATCGGCCCTTTTGGCCTCAACTTTGAATGTGCGAATATTTTTAGATACTAATAGCTTATTCATATAGTCCACGGCTTCTCTGCCTATGATTTCAAGGTCTGAAAGTGTTTCTATTGCATGGCTGACAGAGGCTACACCGAAAACTCTGGATATTTCCTGAGCTACGATTTCAGGTGCGTAGTCTTTTGGGGCTTTTATAAAGATCAGGCCTTCATTGCGTTTGATCTCGAGTCCATTGAACTTTTGAAGGGATTTCCTCAGACGCTCAACAAGGAGTCTTTCAAAGAAAGGCTTATTCTGTCCTTTTAGGGCTATCTCTCCACATCTTACAATAAAGGTGTTTCTGTCTTGATTATCCATAAAAACTCATCTCATCTCTCACTAATGTTCGTTATAATCCGTTTATACTATCTTGGGGCAATCCTATTAATTATCTGCTTAAAGTCTTCCTCATGCTGCTGACAGAGCGTTTCAGACAATCCAAGGTGTAATCCATTTCCTCCAGCGTGTTCATTTCAGAAAAACTGAATCTGATGGTGCCTTCAATTTCTTTGTCTGTTAACCCTATAGCCTTTAATACATGGCTTTGTCCTTTCGTTTTTGAAGAACAGGCTGAACTGGTGGAAACAAAGATTCCCGACTGCTCCAGCATATGGAGCAGAACTTCTCCCCGAGTACCCAGAAAGCTCACATTAAGTATTGCCGGGCTCGAGTGATCTGTTTCGGAACTGTTGATACGGCAGTCAGCAATATCGTCCTTTATGCCGGCAAGTAAATATGCCCTAAGACGTGACATCTCCTTCATCTTCGAAGCCTGGTCACTGGTGCAGATTTCTGCCGCTTTGCCGAAACCTACAATCCCCGGGACGTTTTCCGTTCCGGACCTTAGCCCCTGTTCCTGTCCCCCTCCAACCAAAAAAGGTTCAATCCTAACCCCTCTTTTAATATAGAGCGCCCCAACGCCTTTAGGCCCATGAATCTTGTGAGCACTTACCGATAGCAGATCTATCCCAAATTTATGGGGATCAATAGGCAGTTTGCCAAAGGATTGTATGGCATCGCAATGAAAATAAATAGTCTCATGGCGTTTCTTAAGCTTTCCGATTTCTTCTAATGGCTGTATAGTTCCCAGTTCATTATTGACATGCATGATTGTTATCAGCTTTGTTTGCTCATCAATTTGGCTCTCTAATTCCTGAAGGTCGAGTCGTCCAAAAGCATCGACACCGATATAGGCAACTTCAAATCCCTGAGTGCTTAAACGTCTGCAGGCTTCAAGAACTGCCGGATGCTCAACCTTGGACGTGATGATTTTATTGCCACGTCTCTTTTGTGCCGCTGCTAAACCAAAAATCGCCGTATTGTCAGATTCAGTGCCACTTCCGGTGAAGACTATTTCATCCGGGTTTGCACCGAGAGCTAAGGCAAGTGATCTCCTGGCATTCTTTATGAGTTTTTCCGAATCAATACCCATTCTATGAAGGGATGACGGGTTGCCATAGTCCTGCTGCATAGCCTTGGTCATGTCCGAAACCACTTCATCATAAGGTCTTGTTGTTGAACTATTATCCAAATAAACCTGCATACTAGACGGTCCTCACGATCCCTTACTTGAAGAAAAGAGGCTATTGCCTCTTTTCTATATGTTTATACTATAAAGCTATAAGTCAATTTGTCTACTATTTAGCGTATTCGATTGCCCTGGTTTCTCTGATAACGTTTACCTTGATCTGCCCGGGATAATCCAGCTCGCTTTCGATTCTCTTACTGATATCTCTTGCCAGGAATACGATTTCCGCATCTGACATTTCTTCCGGTCTGGCGATAATCCTGATTTCTCTACCTGCCTGTATGGCAAAGGATTTTTCTACGCCCGGTGTTGTATTGGCAATATCTTCCAGCTTCTGGAGCCTCTTGATGTAGGTTTCAAGGGTTTCTCTTCTCGCTCCAGGTCTTGCTGCAGATAAGGCGTCTGCTGCTGCAATCAGTATCGCTTCAAGGCTCTTAGGTTCACAGTCTCCATGATGGGCTGCCATACCGTCGATGATAACCTCGGGCTCTTTGTATTTTCTGAGAAGATCAATACCGATCTCAACGTGAGTACCTTCCACTTCATGATCTATGGCTTTGCCTATATCATGAAGCAATCCCGCTCTTTTTGCTATCTTGGTATCAAGACCAAGCTCTGAAGCCATTAATCCAGCCAAATGTGCCACTTCAATGGAATGCTTCAATACATTCTGCCCGTAACTTGTCCTATATTTCAATCTGCCCAGAAGCCTAACCAGTTCAGGATGAAGATTATAAATGCCAACTTCAAAAGTTGCCTGTTCGCCTGCTTCTTTTATGGTGTTATTCACTTCTTTTTCTGATTTTTCCACCATTTCTTCGATCCTGGCAGGATGAATTCTTCCGTCGACTATGAGTTTTTCCAGAGTCAGTCTTGCAATTTCTCTTCTGACAGGGTCAAAACCTGAAAGGATTACCGCTTCCGGTGTATCATCGATAATAAGGTCAATACCGGTTAGAGTTTCGATGGCTCTAATATTTCTGCCCTCTCTTCCGATAATTCTCCCCTTCATTTCATCATTCGGCAGAGGAACAACTGAAACTGTGCTTTCAGCAATATGATCAGCCGCGCACCTTTGGATTGCTCCAGTGATGATTTCCTTGGCCTTTTTTTCTCCCTCTTCTTTTGCTTTACTTTCGATGTCTTTAATCATTAATGAAGCTTCTTGCCTGATTTCCTTTTCTATATTGGATAATAACAAAGCCTTTGCTTCTTCTACCGTGTAGCCTGAGATTTTTTCAAGTTCCTGCATCTGTTTATTTATAAATCCGCTTAATTCCTGTTCTTTTGCTGCGAGAGCCATTTCTTTATTTGTGATGGTCTCTTCCTTTTTTTCAATATTTTCCGTCTTGCGGTCAATGATCTCTTCCTTTTGAATCAGTCTCTTTTCATTTTTTTGGATTTCTGCTCTTCTGTCTCTGATTTCGCGCTCAATTTCACTTCTCATTCTGTGAGCTTCTTCTTTTCCTTCGATTGCGATCTCTTTCTTTAATGTTTCCGCTTTATTTTCCGCATCCAGCATCATATTTTTTGCTTTTTGCTCTGCGCTTCCAATCGCTTTTTCCCCTAAGTTTTTTCTTAATATATATCCTATTAGAATTCCGATGAGCAATGCAAAAATGGATATTGGTATGATCAGTATTATTTCATTAATTTGAATGCACCTCCTTTTAAATTTTATTTTATTTTATCTCTAAACAGCCAAATTATAACCCTTTTCGACGGAACAATTCATATTTTATCAAGCATCACATAATTAAACATTGATAGAACTACACAAGTTATATTATAATGTTTCCTATACCATTGTCAAGTTGAAAAGAGGGTCCACTATAATGAACTATTTTCGAGATCTATTACGAAATTTAGATAAAACCTTGTTCTTTCTGCCACTTGTTTTTGCCTCAATCAGCGTACTCATTATCGGAAGCACCTCCTATGATAATGGCTTCCAGATCACAAGACAAATAAAAGTTCAGCTAATCGCCTATACCCTTGGGATTATCGCGATTGGTTTTATCCTTTTGATTGATTATAAGACCTTCGAGAGTATGGAAAGAATCTTTTATATCGGCTCTATATTGCTTCTGCTTACCGTTTATATTCCGGGGCTCGGAAAAGAGCAGTTCGGCGCCAGAGCCTGGATCAGTCTTGGGCCTCTGGATCTTCAGCCTTCTGAAATAATAAAGATATCCTTTATTCTCTGTTTTTCAAGCTACCTGACCAGAAAACGAGAAACTCTCCAAACCTTTAAAGGCGTTGCTATGGCTACCCTTTATTTTATTCCTTTCGTACTGTTGGTTTATAAAGAACCAGATTTAGGAAATGCGATTGTACTTTTCGTCATTGCTGCAGTTTTGATTTATTGTACTGGGGTCAAGTACAAATTATTCGCTCAGATTGCAGGCGCTGGTGTTCTGGCAATGCCGATTCTATACAGAATAATGGAAACCCATCAAAAAATCAGGATCGATGCGTTTTTAAACCCTGCCAATCTTTCATTGCCTGGAAATTATCAGGTTTGGAATTCAAAGATAGCCATCGGATCCGGCGGACTACTTGGGAAAGGCCTGTTCGAAGGTACTCAAAAATCCCTTAAGTTCCTTCCGGTACAGGAATCAGATTTTATCTTTTCGGTTATCGTGGAAGAACTTGGATTTATCGGCGGCACTTTCATCATCGCCTTATATACTTTATTTTTATACAGGCTGGTCAAAATTGCAGACAATGCCAAAGACTTGTATGGCTCTTTAGTGGTGTCCGGCATTCTTGCCATGTTCGGCTTTCAAATTTTTGAGAATATTGCCATGACTATGGGACTAATGCCCGTCACCGGTATTACTATGCCTTTTATAAGCTACGGCGGCAGTTCTGTCCTGACCAATATGATCGCCCTTGGCCTCGTCCTGAATGTCGGAATCAGGAGCAAGGTTATCAATTTTTAGAGTCTAAAGTCTTCCAGCTATTTTTTCGAAATTTTCCTGGATATAGGTGCCCTTTTTTAAAATAATTGGGGTACCATTATTGGTTGCGATATGAATATTATCATCCTCCTGAATAA
>JBBRXH010000126.1:0-5448 GCA_038248565.1 Peptostreptococcales bacterium
GCCGTCACCAGTCGCGCCGGCTCGGCCGATCTCGTCGAGGCGCTCGGCATTACGCTCGACCCCGGCCCGGACGAGGTGGCACGCTCGCTGCGCGAGACCGGCTTATCTACCTTGGTCATGGGCATAAGTGAAGCCGCCATCACCGATGGGACCGACATATAGGAAACCGACAACCATTGGTTCTGCTGCAGGAGCTTCTTCCTTGGCGCCGCCGCAGGCAGTGAATGTACCAAGGGTTAGAACAAGGATGAGTAGAATTGCTAAAATCTTTTTCATGTGTTTTTTTCCTCCTCTTTTGATACGGTTAATAAAATTTTATATTATGATCCTTTATGGATTTAATAACAGCAAGAGATTCAATTCTGAGGCCATCTTTGCGAAGGGCATCGCCTCCGCCCTGAAAAGCTTTCTCAATGACTATGCCTGCTCCAACCAGCTCCGCACCGGCCTGCCTGACGATATCCACAAGACCCTGTAACGCGCAGCCCTTTGCCAGAAAATCATCGATAATGAGTATTTTATCCTCACTGCTGATAAATTGTTTTGATACCCGGGCGATATAGTCTTTGTGCTTGGTGAAAGAGTGGATGTTTGCTTCATAAGCCCCGTAGGTCATGGTATTCGGTTCAGCTTTTTTAGCGAATATGACAGGAACTTTGAAGTATTGAGCCGTTATACTTGCTATGGCAATACCGGAGGCTTCGATCGTCAGTATTTTAGTTATTTCTGCATCGGAAAAGCGTTTTAGAAATTCGCAGCCGATATCATTCAGAAGCTCCACATCCAGCTGATGGTTTAAAAAGGAGTCCACTTTTAGGACCTCAGTCCCTATACCTTTGCCGTCTTTTAGGATGCGCTGTTTTAGAATTTCCATAAATCCTCCGCCTACACTGTATCGTGTTTACATTATAATATCCGCCACTATATTTAGTAAAGCAATAAGGAAAAATATCTTTATTAAATACGTAAAAAAAAAAGTAAAGTTCGTTTATTGACGAACTTTACATGATTTATTTTTTTTCATAATTCAATTATATACGTACTATATTGCGATTAGACAGTTATAGCTATTTGCTGTATTTTTCTGCCAGTCTTCTGCCGACAAAGATACCGCTGGCCGACGCCTGAGACAAGGAATGGGTCACACCGGATCCGTCTCCCAGCGCATAAAGTCCCTTGATTTTAGTCTCAAGATTGCTGTCCACTTCAACTTTTGAGTTGTAGAATTTAACCTCTACGCCATAAAGCAGCGTGTCTTCATTGGCGGTCCCCGGCGCAATTTTGTCCAGAGCATAAATCATCTCGATGATATTATCCAGCTGCCTCTTTGGGATGACCAGGCTGAGATCTCCCGGCGTTGCCTTGAGGGTCGGCCTTGTAAAGCATTTCTCCATTCTACGGGTACTGCTTCTTCTTCCTTTGACCAGGTCTCCAAATCTCTGCAGGAGAACGCCTCCGCCCAGCATATTGCTGAGTCTCGCTATGGATTCCCCATATTCGTTGCTGTTTTTGAAGGGTTCCGTGAATTTATTGGAAACCAGAAGCGCAAAGTTGGTATTTTCAGTGTGCAGCGCAGGATCCGAGTAGCTATGTCCGTTAACCGTTACGATGCCACTGGTGTTTTCAGCGACTACCTCCCCATAAGGATTCATGCAGAAGGTTCGCACCATATCATTATATTTATCGGTTTTATAGACTATTTTGCTTTCGTAGACTTCATCTGTGATATGTTTGAATATTTCCGCCGGCAGTTCAACTCTGACGCCGATATCTACCCGGTTGCTTTCGAGTGCGATATGATATTTTTCGCAAACGGTGGAGATCCATTTCGAACCGGATCTGCCTGTAGCCAGAACCAGATCATTGCATTCAAATTGCTGATTATTCCTGCAGGTTATTCTAAATCCCTCTTCAAGCACTTCCACATCCCGGACTTCGGTACCAAACAGGGTTTCGATTCTATCTTTTGAGTACTCAAACATCTTTGCCAGAATTAAAAGATTCCTGTCAGTGCCCAGATGCCTAACCTTAGCATCCAGTAGATGCAGATTATTTCTCAGCGCAATGGTTTTGATTTCCGAGTTGTTGGTGGTATAGAGTTTTGCATCGGCTCCGCCCATACTGCAGAGTACATCGTCTACGTATTCCATGAGTGCCATGGCCTCATCAGTTCCAACATAGGTATGTAAATCCCCGCCAAATTTGGTGGTAATGTTGTATTTCCCATCGGAAAGTGTACCCGCACCGCCATAGCCATTCATGATGTTGCAGGGGTTACATTTGATGCAGCTGTCTGTTTTGTCTGTGTTAATAGGGCAAATTCGCTTTTCAAGCTTTGCCCCCTTCTCGATCATGAGAACAGTAGCCGTGTTGTTGATCTTTGTCATTTCATAGGACATAAACACACCGCTGGCACCGGCTCCGACTATGATGACATCATATTTTTTCATACGCTCATTCCTCTTCTATTTATAAATCAGCAGTTTCCCAAGTAAGGGAGTCCTGACTGTGATGGCTTTTTCCGGGCACATCTCCTGGCAGCAATAACAGCGGATGCATTTTTCGTATCTGTATAATGGTGGATTCTGATGGCTTCCATCTTTAAAGTACATCGCCTTGCCCTCTACGGGACAGGCTTCAACGCACACACCGCATTTTACGCACTTTTGGGGCATGATCACCGGTTTTTTAAGTAGCAGTTCTTTCACGAGAGATAAGTTTTGCCACTTGCCGGATTTCGCCGCCTCTCTTGAAACATCAAAATCAGGTCTGACTAAGGTTTCTATATCTACCCCCAGGATCTCTATCTGATCCTCTTGGCACTGGCCAAGGCCAAATGCTTCTCCATATTTTATTGTCGGAACCAGCATGGGATCAAGATTGATCAGCCTGCAGAAGATCGTATCCAGAGCAACAGGATCAGTCGATATCAGGATTACCTTCATATCGATCGGCGTGCCTGAGAAGGGTCCATTCCCCTCCATGGCAACGATGCCATCCATAATATGCAGCTTCGGCCTAAGGCATCTGTTTAAATCCACCAGCATTTTACCGAAGGATTCCGGATCCGGAAATTTGGCGTGGCACATCCCTTTGTTAAGGCCATAAATACAGCCCAGCATATTTTTTACGCCGCCGGTTATACGTTCCAGCTGATGGGTCTTCATTTTACAGACATTGATGATACTGTCCGCCTCAAGGGCCCCTTCGCTGATTTCAAACTGCTTCACGAATTTACCATCCGGGAAATCTACCGTCCGTCCTTTGTTGAATTCCCCAAAGCTAAGGCCATATTTTTCTCCCACCTGCCTGATGCCGCAAACCTCTGCGATTTTCTCAGGATTCGTCGGGTTGCCGGGAGAGTCTCCATAAAACATATTTTCATACCCCTGCTCTTTGAACAGTCTGATCACTGCATCAAAAACCATGGGATGGGTTGTAACAGCCTTTTCAGGGGCAGCCTTATTCAGCAGATTCGGTTTAAAGAGAATTTTATCCGTCATAGGCACGATCGACTCGAGCCCGCCCAGTAAATAAAGGCCTTCCTTCACTGCCTGAAAAACCTGTTCCTGATCATAAGTATCGCAGCGGATCACTGCAACTCTGCTTTTCATAAAGACACTCCCCCATCCACCAAACTTCAAGCCGACAAATCTAAATCAACAATTAATTTTATCATATTAAGCTTGGATTTTCCAGTATTATAGTATTTATATCTTGTTTTCTCTCTTTATAATAAGTTTATTGATAAGCGGTGTAAAGAGATTCATTATTAGGATTGCAAAGGCAACGCCTTCCGGATAGATGCTATAGAGCCTGAACATCATAGCCAAAAGACCGCAGCCAATGCCAAATATAACTTTACCAGTGGTAGTCATTGGGGATGTCGTATAATCCGTTGCCATGAACAATGCTCCAATAATTGCTCCACCTGCTAATATTTGGAATAAGGGATCGATGCCGACTACAAGTGCTACCAATATCATCGTTCCAAGAAAACTTACCGGGATTGCCCAGGATATTATTTTTTTATAAATTAAATAGAGTCCACCTAATAAAAGGGCAACCGTGCAGGTTTCGCCCAGAGAACCCCCAATAGTGCCAAGCAGCATTGACAGAGTGCTGGGAAGCGCTGCAAAATCTCCATTGGCAAATAAGGATAACGGCGTAGCGCCAGTTATGGCATCTGCTGATCTCCAAATTGGAATTACTGTAGGCCAAGAAGTCATGGCAGTCGGAAATGAAAACAGAAGAACGACCCATGCGGCTGCAGCTGGGTTTAAAATGTTTTTTCGAATGCCACCAAATAGCTGTTTCACAATAATAATTGCAACAAAACATCCGACTATAGCCATCCAGTAAGGGAAGCTTGAAGGGAGATTGAACGCAAAAATCATTCCTGTAACTGCTGCGCTTAAATCATAGATAGTCTGGGTTTTTTTTGTGATCTGATTAAAAAGGTGTTCAAAAAAGATGCAAAAAAAGACACAGATAATTGTCAGTAAAACCGCCCTTACACCAAAATATACGGAGGACATGAACAACGCCGGCGTTAGGGCAATAATGACATGCCTCATTATAGTCGAAGTTTTGATGCTTTCCGAAATGCGGGGCGAAGCAGCTACCTTCTTGCCTTCTTTTTTATGTCGATTCATTTGGCTGACCCTCCTAAGAGCAACGCCAAGCTTCAAGAGGATTACCCGCTCTCAACTTGGCGTTTAGCACTTGCTTCTAATTTCTAAAATAGTATTTTTGACTTTCATTAATAAGTTGCGTATCGGAGCTTAATTTTAGACGAATCCAAACAGTCTAGGCAACCATAAGGATAAATCCGGGAACATGGTAGTAATAAATAATGCTGGAAGCCACGCAAATAGTATAAGCCACATTGTCGGCTTCATCATTTCATTTATCGGCGCATTACCTATTCTGGAGCCCAGATAGAGGAATGGCGCTGTTGGTGGCGTTACACATCCAAGACCCAAATTGACTCCCATAATAGCAGCAAAGTGAACTGGGTTTACCCCTAGCGCGATGACTACCGGGAGCAAGATCGGAGTTGTCAGCAGGATGGCACTCGTATCGTCCATCAGCATACCGATAATAATTAGGAATATATTGACCATGAATACCAGCAACATTGGATTTGTAGTAACGGACATCATTCCATCGAGGATCATGTTAGGCACATTTTCCATGATATAAAGTCTTGAAAGCATCATAACGGATATCAGCATTAGCATGATGACGCCCGCAGTACAACCTGCAGTAATCAGGCCGGTTTTAAAGGTTTTCATATCAAGTCCCTTATAAAACCAGATCCCCACAGGAACTGTATAGATTACCGAAACCGCTGCGGCTTCCGTTGGCGTTAAAAATCCGCCATAAATACCCCCGAGGATTATTACCGGAGCGACCATTGCAGGAATAGCTCTGGTTGTTCTCTTA
>JBBRXH010000127.1:0-5407 GCA_038248565.1 Peptostreptococcales bacterium
ACTTTCGAGTATAGTACGATGTTTAGCGACTCAATTATATCAGAAAAAGGGGGGCCATTGTTTTTTGACTTTAAAAGCTCTGTAACCCTTGCAAAATAGCAGATAATTAACAATTATTATAAAAATTAGTTAACACAAACACAATTTTAAGGAGGAGATTAATATGAAAAAGAATTTACTGGTCATTAGCTTAGCACTCATGCTCGTTGTTGGGGCATTCGCGGGCTCGTTTCTCGGGAGTACACCTGTAGCTTCAGCCGAAACTGCCGCTTCAACTGTAAACTCAATCACTGTCAACGGTTCATCCAGCATCACAGTCACCCCCACCATCGCCTATGTTACTTTAGGTGTCGCCACCTTTAATAAGGATGTTGTCATCGCTCAATCCAGCAATGCCACGAAAATGGACGCCGTTTATAAAGCTTTATCCGCTTTAGGTATTGCAAAAGAAAAGATCAAGACCGTTTCCTATAATATCAATGCCCGTTATGATTACAAGGACAATATCAGCGTTCTTGCCGGCTACGATGTTTTGAATTCCATTCAGGTCACAGTTACAGATCTGACCAAGGTCAGCAAAGTCCTGGATATGACCGTTAAACAGGGCATCAACCAATCCAATTCCATTTCCTTTGGCATCACTGATGCTGAGAGAGAAGCTACCTATCTGAAAGCTCTGGCAAATGCAGTCACCAGCGCCAAGGCAAAGGCCGGCGCCCTTGCAACAGCAGCAGGCGTAAGCATCAGCAAGCCAGCCCAGATCATTGAAGGGTCAACAAACGTCATCTATCCCCCAATGTATCAAGCTGATAACATGGCCAAAGCTGAAAGCGTTGCAACACCGATCTCTGGCGGCGAACTTGTTGTTGAAGCCAGCGTAACAGTAATCTACAACTACTAAAACATTTGACATAGAGCCTAAAAAAGCAGCAGGAAATACAAATAAAGTATCAACTAAGGCCCCGGATTAAATCCGGGGCCCTTTTGATGTTTATGCTGTTAAGTAGTTCAGATTTTCATCTTCTGACTATTCCAGGTTGAATTCCTTAGCTGTGTCAGCCATAGCTTCATCCAGCTTAGCAAGAACGATGTCGATGGTTTCGTACTTGATGATTGCTGGTGGTTCGATCCTGACTGTTTTAGCGTTGACAAGGGTTCCAGCAGTCATAACGTGTCTTGCGAAGAGTCCCTTCGTTACGGAGTAGCCAACTTCAGCAGCCGGGAATTCCATAGCGATCAGTAATCCTGCGCCTCTATAAGTTACGAGAACTTTAGGATATTTCTTCTGAAGTTTAGCAAGGCCTTCCATGATATATTCGCCTTTTTCCTTAGCCTGCTTAGGAATATCATTTTCAAGCATGTAAGCGATCGTAGCGATTGCTGCTGAACATGCAAGAGGATTTCCGCCGAAGGTTGGTGATCCAAGGATCCATGGATTGTCAATTAATTTCTGTCCCCACATGCTCGGTCTTGCAATGATACCTGTGATAGGCATGATTCCGCCGCCGAAGGCTTTTCCGTAAGTCATGATATCAGGAACGATTCCCTCATACTCACATCTCCACATGGTTCCGCATCTGCCCATACCGGTTTGGATTTCGTCGATGATAAGCGCTACGCCGTTTTCGTCGCAGATTCTTCTAACTTCTTTTAAATATCCAGCAGGTGGGATCTGAACGCCGGCTTCGCCCTGAACTGGTTCAAGGATTACGCCTGCAACTTTTTCGCCAACTGCATGAAGATTCTTGATAGCATCTTCCATAGCTTTAGCATCGCCATATTTAACGTGCTGAACCTGCTGAATCATTGGCAGATAATCTTCTCTGTATACGCCTTTTCCACCCATTGAGATCGCTCCCATTGATTTTCCGTGGAATGCGCCAACAGTGGAGATGTACCATCTTCCGCCGGTAGCAAGTCTGGCAAGCTTAAGAGCCATTTCAACAGCTTCTGCTCCACCGTTGGTGAAGAAAGCGTACTGAAGATCTCCTGGTGTGATCATAGCGAGCAGTTTAGCAAGGTAGCCTCTTAGAGGATCTACTAATTCCTGACTATGAAGGGCGTATCTGCCAAGCTGAGCTTGTACATACTTTAAGATTTCCGGATTTCTGTGTCCGCAGGTATAGATTCCGAATCCGCCAAGGCAGTCGATAAACTCGGTGCCGTGAAGGTCCATGAAATGCTCTTCAGAGTCAGTCCATTCAACGAAAGCTGAGTCTGTGGATACAGATTTTCTGTACTCCAGCCAACCTGGGTTAACGTTTTTGTTAAAGTTTTCAATAGAGTCTTTTTCAATTGTGACTTTGTTTGCTTCTGTTAGTTCGTCCTTGATGATAAAATCGAGAACTTTTTTTGCTTCTTTTAAAGCAGCTTCTGTATATGCAGCCATAAGTATAAACCTCCTTATAATTTTAAATTTATAGTGTACTTATCTGCTGCCGTCTTATAGTTCAAGTTTCATGCCAAACCCCGGGCTTTATAAGAAAAATGAAAAAAATATTTCAAATCTTCTGATATTGATTGAAATTTCAATCTCCGTTCAGATGTTTTGATCTTTTTTCCATTCATAATTGTCAGACTATAATTCTCAAAATTTAAACAAGGCGTGGCTCTTAATCTTATTTATAAGATATCAGCCTTGAGATTTCTGATTTTTTGACACAATTCAGCCTCCGCCAATAATCCTTAGTATCCTGACCTGATCCGCCTCTTTAAGCACATAGCCCTGATATTCAGCTAAAAGAAGCTGGGCGTTGTTGACCCAGATCGCCGTTTTACCTTTATAGCCTCTTATCTTCAATAAATCATCTGCAGTAGCATTGTCTGGGATTTGGCAGTCCTTGCCGTTGAGTTTGATTTCC
The DNA here is from genome assembly GCA_038248565.1 of Peptostreptococcales bacterium. Taxonomy (GTDB): domain Bacteria; phylum Bacillota; class Clostridia; order Peptostreptococcales; family Anaerovoracaceae; genus JBBRXH01. The sequence continues at coordinate 2,862 of JBBRXH010000127.1, forward strand.
ATCGGGTTGCTCACTCTCCTGTTTAAAAAATACGGGGGCCCGAAGGTCCCCGCTTTCTGAATAATTATTCGTAGAACTTCTTGAGTTTGACGTCGTGAGGTTCTCTGCCTGTTTTCCACAGCACGTCTCCAGGGACGATACAGTCTGCTACAGGGCATACGTTGAGGCAAAGGTGACAGCCAACGCACTTGTCGTTATCAACTTTAGGCTTTCTCTTTTTAGCATCCCAGTCGATTGCCTGATGGGCAGCATCGTAGCAGGATACATAGCATCTGCCGCAGCCGATACATTTTTTATCATTGATCTTGGCAACGACTTTATAGTCTCTGTCCACATTGTCAGCAGGGATCATGTTTGGCAGGGCAAGTCCAACGAATTCATCGATGGTCTTAAAGCCTCTCTCAGCCATGAAATGTCCTGTACCGCTGATCATATCTTCGACGATTCTGTAGCCGTACTGCATGATAGCCGTCGTAACCTGAATGTTTCTCGCGCCAAGGAGCATATACTCTACTGCGTCTCTCCAGGTTTCGATTCCGCCAATACCGCTGAGCTCCACTTTGGAAATTTCAGGATGCTGAGCAAGATTTGCGATAAATCTCAGCCCGATTGGTTTAACAGCTGCGCCTGAATAGCCTGAGACTGATGATTTTCCGTTTACAACAGGCATGCCTGTCATATTTTCAAAATCAATATTGGTAATGGATTTAACTGTATTGATGGCTGATATGCCTTTAGCTCCGCCTTTGATGGCTGCCAAAGCTGGTACTTCCATAGAAGCCAGATTCGGTGTCATCTTTGCGATAACCGGAAGATGGGTTCCCTTAACAACTGCTCTTGAATACTGCTCAACAAGCTCAGGATTCGTGCCGACATCTGATCCCATTGAATGCGTCGTCATTTGCGGGCAGGAGAAGTTGCACTCGATGAGGTCTGCGCCCGCGTCGGTTACAAGCTTAGCGAGGGTTGTCCATTCTTCTTCGCAGCTTCCCATGATGGTAGCGACCATAACTTTATCCGGATAATCTCTCTTGAGTTTGAAAATATTTTCCAGATTGACATCCAGCGGCTTATCGGAGATCTGCTCCATGTTTTTAAAGCCAAGCCATGGCGTGCCTTCTTTATTGGTAATATCGAACCTTGGTGAGCATTCATCGGCGATAAATATCCCGATGGTTTTGTAAAATACGCCACCCCATCCGGCTTCATAGGCTTTTTTGACCATCTCATAATTACTTCCAACAGGTGATGATGAAAGGAAGAACGGATTTTCACATTTGACTCCTAAATAGTTAATAGATAAATCTTTCTTAACTGCCATCTTATTTTACACCTTCTTTCTTTGTGAGATAGGTCATGATGCTTTCTGCTGCGGCTTTGCCCTGAGCAACTGCCTCAACTACGGTCTTGCCGCCATTGACAATATCTCCTGCAGCGAATAGCCCTGCAGCACTGGTTTTTCCCTTTTCGAGGTTTGCAACAATAGTACCCTTTTCTGTCAGCTTGGCAGCAGTCACAGCTGTCATATCTTCTGCGCTCTGACCGATGGCAAATACAACCGTATCCGCCTTAAGTTTAAGTCCGCCGAATTTATCTCTGCCGTCAAAAGCCATGCCGGAAACCTTCTTGTCTCCCAGAATCTCAGCAGGAGCGAAGTTCTGAATGATGCTGATGCCCATTGACTGAACATAAGCGATTTCATTGATGCTGGCAGGTGCTTCTTCAATGGTTCTTCTATAGACAATGGTTACCTTCTCTGCGCCAAGAAGCTTAGCTGTTGCAGCACAGTCCATGGCAACGTCTCCGCCGCCGATGACCAGAACTTCTTTGCCCGGATTAAATTTGCCGTCACTGCTTTTTGCCTTCATCAGGTATTCAACAGCAGTCGTAACGCCTTCAAGGTCTTTGCCTTTAATGTCAAGTTTCTTGGATTCCCATAAACCTGTTCCGATAAAGATGGCTTTGAAACCCAATTTTTTAATTTCTTCAAGTGTAATATCTCTGCCAACTTTGGTGCCAAATACAAATTTAACGCCCAGATTCTTGACCATTTTGATATCGTGGTCAACAACATCCTGTGGCAGTCTCGATGATGGAATTCCATAAGTCAGAACGCCGCCTGCCTTATCAAACTCTTCAAATAAGGTGACCTTATAGCCTTCTGTAGCGAGCTTCGCTGCGCAGGCTAGGGAAGCTGGTCCCGCCCCTATGCAGGCGACTTTAGCCTTTGCTTTAGCTCCGGCTTTTAGTGTTTTCATGCCGAATACTTTTTCCTGTTCAATGGCAAATCTTTGGAGTTTGCCGATATGGATTGGCTTGGTTTCAAACCCGATGGTGATGTGCAGTTTCAGTCGCAACATATTTCACGGTATGTTGCCGCGCGCGACCAATTGATTGCGGCAGGATATCTCTATCGCTGCGGCTGCACCCGAAGCGAAATCGCTGAAGTTTTAAAACACAAATCTGTGCCGCATGGACCCGATGGTCCGCATTACCCAGGCACCTGCCGCGAGCGTCCGTTTACCGGCGATGCGCCATATTGCTGG
>JBBRXH010000128.1:0-5407 GCA_038248565.1 Peptostreptococcales bacterium
TCTTAGCTCTTTGGGTACTTCTATGATGGGCAACTTCGGCAAGCTCTTTTTTTATTTCATCCATTCTGCCCATAATATGCCTTTTGTCTGTCTCCAGCTTTTTTTCACCGGGGCCTCTGGTGCCAACACCGCTTCCGGCTCTTGACAGGGACCTCCCCATACCTCTCAGTCTTGGCATTCTGTACTGAAGCTGAGCCAGTTCAACCTGAAGTTTACCTTCCTTGGATACCGCACGATTGGCAAAGATATCAAGGATCAGAATCGTCCTGTCAATCACAAGTATGTCCAGCTTCTCTTCCAGGTTGCGCAGCTGAATCCCTGTCAGCTCATCATTGACAACAACCATATCAGCTTCCATGTTACTGCACATTTCAAGGAGTTCATCAACCTTGCCTTTACCGATATAAAGGGCTGAATCCGGTCTTTCCTTATTCTGAATTATTTCCCCGGCTACATCCAGTCCAGCGGCCTGTGCAAGACCAAAAAGCTCCTGCATAGCGTATGAAATGTCCTGCTGTCCTTGAATCCCTACTAAAATTACTGTATGGCGTTCTTCTCTGATGACTTCATTGTTTTCATTAAACTGAAGCACAATCCCACCTCCTTGAGATAAAAAACCCTCCGGTCCTACTGATAGTTTCGGAGGGTCGTTATTATTTACGATTTGTTAGACATCCAGTTTGCTGAGTTCCTCGGTAAGTTTGGCGTTAATGATACGAATATGGGTTCCCTTCATGCCAAGAGATCTCGATTCAATTATACCTGCGCTTTCAAGTTTTCTTAAAGCATTGACTATAACCGACCGGGTAATCCCCGACCTGTCTGCAATCTTGCTGGCCACCAGTAACCCTTCACTGCCATCCAGTTCTGCAAAGATTTGCTGAACAGCTTCGATTTCGGAATAGGATAGAGTTCCTATAGCCATTTGTACTACAGCCCTTCGTCTTGCATCATCTTCTATCTCGAGGGTCTTCTTGCGCAGAATTTCTATGCCTACTACTGTTGCGCCATATTCTCCCAAAATGATATCCTCGTCGGCAAAGTCCGGTTTATATCTGGTTACGATGAGTGTGCCCAGCCTATGACCGCCGCCGGTAATGGGTATGATCGTGTGCAACTTGTCGTAGGTGTCATATTCATATTTAAAAATCTCAAGAGCCTCTTCTGCGCGAAGATTGATCACTGTTTCAGTGACTTTTAGCAGTGCATCATTGTATTCATTCGGGAACTTCTCAGCTCCGGTTTCAGGATCGGTTATGGCTGCGCTGTCTGATCTGATTTTGTAATGAACACCGATGACCTTGCCTTTGTTATTGGCAATATAGACGTTTGCATCCATCAAATCGCTCAAAATACCGCAAAGATCATTGAATGAAAAAGCACCTGAACTACTTTCCTGCAATACCCAGTTGAGTTTACGCACCTTGTTAAGGAGCTCTTTAGGCATCTATAAAACCTCCATCCAAATCTGTTTTATTTTATTTTATTTTCCTATTATATACTATAATACAAATATTTAAACCTATTTTTTCAATATTGCGAAAATAATATTATGCAAGAAAGGCCCTTATTAGGAGCCTCTCTCGATCTATGATTTTTAGTGCTTTCATTTAAGGGCTTATAGCAGGCTAAAGAATAAACCGATCTACGTCATCCGCTAAAATTCGGTCCATGAACTTATCTTTAACATAAGCTTCATCTATGGTGATAACTTCTTCCTGCATTTCACTTATGTTGTAGGATATTTCTTCCAGTAATTTTTCCATAACCGTATGAAGCCTTCTGGCTCCTATGTTTTCAGTCTGTTCATTGATTAAAAAAGCGACAGCAGCAATCTCATCAATAGCCTCTTCTGTAAAGTTCACCTGTATGCCTTCAGTTTCCAGCAGCATCTTATGCTGCTTGATCAATGCATTTTGAGGTACCGTTAAAATTTGTCTGAAAACTTCTTTGGTTAGGCTTTCAAGTTCGACCCTTATGGGAAATCTACCCTGCAGCTCAGGGATCAAGTCTGTAGGTTTGGATATATGAAAGGCTCCGGCGCCGATAAAAAGAACATGGTCTGTTTTAACCGGCCCATATTTGGTGTTAACCACAGTCCCTTCAACAATCGGCAAAATATCTCTTTGAACGCCTTCCCTGGAGACATCAGCCCCGCCTTTATAGCCGGACGAAGCAATTTTATCGATTTCGTCTATGAAAATGATGCCATTCTGCTCTGCATTCTCAAGAGCTTCTGAAGTGACCTGATCCATATCTATAAGATTTTGGGCTTCCTGCTCTCTTAAAATTTTTCGTGCGTCAGAAACTTTGACCTTTTTCTTCTTCTTCTTCTGAGGCAGCATATCGCCAAAGATGCTGCCGAGACTCACGCTCATTCCTTCATTGCCCATATCCAGGTTATTCATGGCTTTATTTGTATCAAGCACTTCGATTTCAATATACTGGTCTTCGAGGAGTCCATCCTTGAGCTGCTGACGGACCTGTTCCCGCGCCAGTTCTGTATCACTTGCTTCTTCTGGGGTTTCCTTTTTTTCCTGGCTCTGCTGTACGCCGCCTCCGAGTATGAAATCAAAGGGTCCTTTGACGCCGGTGCTCTGAGGTTTCTTTTTCCCGGGAATGATCGCTTCGATTATTTTTTCTGCTGCAATTTCCTCTGCGATGGCATATTTCTCCTGGAGTCTGATTTGCTTAACCAGACGGATGGAGGCTTCAACCAGATCTCTCACCATGGAATCCACATCTCTGCCGACGTAACCCACTTCGGTAAATTTTGTCGCTTCAACCTTAACAAAAGGTGCATCCATCAATTTGGCAAGTCTTCTTGCGATTTCTGTCTTTCCAACACCTGTAGGTCCCATCATGAGTATGTTTTTCGGTGTGACCTCTTCTCTCATTTCATCAGGCAAAAGACTTCTGCGATACCGGTTTCTAAGTGCGATGGCTACAGATTTTTTTGCTTTCTCCTGACCTATGATATATTTGTCCAGTTCCCCGACAATTTCTTTCGGGGTCATATTATAAATCGCCATTTCCCTACCCCCTATAGTTTTTCTATCGTAATATTATCATTCGTAAAGACACAGATGGATGCGGCTATTTTGAGCGATTCCCGTACAATCTGTTCTGCCGTCATATCAGTATTCTCATAAAGTGCTTTTGCTGCGGCATAGGCAAAATTGCCTCCCGAACCAATGGCTATATAGTTTTCGTCAGGCTCGATCACCTCTCCATTGCCTGAAATGAGCAGCAGGCTTTCGTGATCCGCGGCCAGCATAAGGGCTTCGAGATTTCTCATGACCCTATCGGACCTCCAGTTTTGGGCTAGTGCAACTGCGGCTCTCTTTAAGTTTCCGGAGTGCTCCTCAAGCTTTTTTTCAAATTTTTCTGTCAGCGTGAAAGCATCAGCCACAGATCCTGCGAAACCTGAAAGCACAGTATTCTTATATATCTTTCTGACCTTTTTGGCAGAACGCTTCATTATGGTAGTCTGGCCCATGGTCACCTGACCATCTCCGCCTATACAAATATCCTCGGCGCTCCTTCTGACCGCCACAATTGTCGTTGCATGAAACATTGTTTTTCCCCCTTTATTCCTTGTACTTACATTCCGGATTTGAACATGCATGTTCTGATGCTTTCGTCTTTTTTTCGACCAGCAGGGAGCCGCATTCCGGACAATTCTTTGTGATTGGCTTATTCCAGTAAATCTGATTACAGTCGGGATAGCCGCTGCAGCCGAAGAAAACCTTGCCGGTTTTGGCTTTTCTGGCTACGATATCCTTACCGCATTTTGGGCAAAGAACATCAATTTTAGAGACTCTCGCTTTGGTATTTTTGCAGTCCGGATAGCCACTGCAGGCTAAAAACTCACCATATCTACCATGCTTTATCGCCATAAACTTACCGCACAGTTCGCATATTTCAGATGTGAGTTCATCCTCAATGACGATTTTTTCGATGGCGTCTTCTGCGATAATCAGTTCTTTCTCTAATATACCATAAAAATCGCGAACTATTTCTTTCCAGGCTGTATCCTTAAATTCAATATCATCAAGCTTATCTTCAAGTTCAGCGGTAAATCCGGCATCGACGATCTCCGGGAAATACTGCTCCATCATATCCGTGACGACAAATCCAAGATCCGTTGGAATAAGAACCTTCTTATCCCGCGTTACGTATTTTCTTTCTATCAGTGTCCCGATAATAGGCGCATAGGTGCTTGGTCGTCCGATATTTTTATCCTCAAGATCTTTTACAAGTCCAGCTTCACTGAATCTTGAAGGCGGTTGCGTGAAGTTTTGTTCCTTTAGCAAATCAATAAATTCCAGTACATCCCCTTCGGAAATAGCCGGGAGCATCTTTTCATCGTCTTCATCGGTGCTGTTGTCATAAAGGGTCAAATATCCGTCAAATTTCAATCTCGAGCCGGAGGCCTTAAAAGTATACCCATTGTTGATGATATCCACACTGACCGCATCATATACAGCTGTAGCCATTCTGCTGGCCAAGAATCTTGTCCATATCAGTTTATACAGGTTGTATTGATCTTTTGTCAGCGAATCCTTGATGCTATCCGGGTGAAGGCTGATGACACTGGGTCTTATGGCTTCGTGGGCATCCTGCACATCCTTTTTTTTGTTGCTGAAGGTGGTATTACCCAGGTAGTTATCCGAATAGTTTTCTTTTATATAGGCAACGGCTGCAGTGTGTGCTTCATTTGATATACGCACCGAGTCTGTTCTGATATAGGTCACCAGTCCAATAATGCCCTGGCCTTTTATTTCGACGCCTTCATAAAGCTGTTGTGCAACAAACATAGTTTTCTTCGTGAAAAACCCCAGTTTATTTGAGGCTTCCTGCTGGAGGCTGCTCGTTGTAAAAGGCGCTGAGGGTCTTCTGATTCTTTCCTTCTTTTCGACTTTTTCGGCTACAAAGCTGCCTTTATCGATTATAGCCAGCACTTTGTCGGATTCTTCCTTATTATTAAGCACAATTTTTTTGCCCTTATAGTCTGCGAGCTTTGCCTGGAATTGTTTTTTACTCGATGCTAAAACCGCCGTAATGGTCCAGTATTCTTTCGGGATAAAAGCCAGAATTTCCTTTTCTCTGTCGCAAATGATTTTTAATGCAGCGGATTGGACCCTGCCTGCGCTTAAACCTCTTTTAACCTTTCTCCACAATAGTGGGCTGATCTTATAACCCACTAAGCGATCAAGCACGCGCCTGGCCTGTTGGGCATCCACCAATTTCCTATCTATCGCCCGAGGAGCTTTAACCGCTGCCTGAATGGCATCTTTAGTAATCTCGTTGAATACAATCCTGCAGTCATCCTGATCATTCATGCCCAGTAAAAAAGCGATATGCCAGGAAATAGCTTCCCCCTCGCGGTCCGGGTCAGTCGCCA
>JBBRXH010000129.1:0-5390 GCA_038248565.1 Peptostreptococcales bacterium
ATCGCGTCCTCCCGTTTGCCCCTGCGTTTCGGCGGCCGTTCCAACCCCGCCTTGAGGCACATGGACGCTCTGCGTCCCCTGAGCATCAAGTTGATTCGCCTGTAATTCCGGGCAAATGCAGATACACTTGCTATAATGAAATCAGAAGAGTCTATGAACTGAAAAGGATTAGCATATAGATATTTGTTAGGGGAAGTGATTGAAATGAACGGATTCAGTAAGAATGACACCACTATTTTTTCTATCGATATGAATAATGGTTTTGCCAAAGCGGGAAAGCTCTACAGTAAAAGAGTCGAAGCCCTGATTGAACCCACAGCTGAATTTCTTAAGCTGGCCAAAATCGATGGTATCAAAATCATTGGCATCACCGATACCCATAGTCCGGACTCTTTGGAATTGATCTGTTACCCGCCTCACTGCATGGCCGATACCGAAGAATGTGAGATTGTCGATGAGCTCAAGGATTTAATGGATATCATCATCCGAAAAAACTCAACCAACTGTTTTTTCGCTTTTGATTATGACTATCTTCCGGATCATAAGTACATCATAACCGGCTGCTGCACGGATATCTGCATCTATCAGTTCGCCACCACACTGAAGGCCTACTTTAATCAGAACTATATCAATTCCAGGGTAATCGTTCCGGAGAATCTGGTAGATACCTTCGATACCACGGGTCATCCGGCAATAGATATCAATGCTACTTTTTTCACCAGCATGAAGAGCAACGGCATAGAGGTCTATCCCTCCATCATTTAAGAGGCGTTTTCATTGAAGCTTTTTCAGCCTTTTTAGAATAATTAGCAAGGTAATTAATTCTCATTAAAAAACACTCTATCCCGCTGATTCCCTTATCACCAGTTTTAGTTCTTAGGATGTTTGAAGCCTTGCAGCCCTTTTCCATAATAAGCTGCACTGCCTCGGCATCTTTTTTAGTTGCACCGCAGCAAAAGGCTCCACGATCTTTGATCAGCATCCCATGACGTCCCTTTAATGCTTTAATAATCTCAACCGTCGTTTTATCCATATCATTTTCGTACCAATCTGAGGTTTTAAGTGAGGTTCCGACTATTTGCGCCATATCATCAAGGGGAGGTCTTAAGGTTCTACCAAAGGTAGAAGCTTTAAGGATCTCAGGACTTGTTGCATGAAGAACATAATGGATGTCCCTGCGATTTTTTATGATTGCTTCGCAGAAATCTTTCTCTATTAATAAAGATGTCTTGCTTTCTTCCGGCGGGCTATGCGGTTCTTCTGGGGATAGTAAATTTTGGCAGACTTCTTCCAGCTTTAAAGCTTCTTCAAAAGCCTCCTTAGCATCTCTTCCCATGCAAAGAGCCCCGTGATGTCGCATAATGATGGTTTTGCTGTTACTTTGCTTAAGTGCGGTGGCAACACCTTGGCAAAGCTTTTTTGATCCAGGAAGACCATAGGCTGCAAAAGTCAGTTTTTTCTCTGAGTCATCTTTATCCTTTTTAACCGTTAAGCAGTCTCCCAGTGCGCTTATAACTGAGGCATTTGTCTGATGGGTGTGTATGATAAAATTAACATCCTTTTTAAGCCGATAAACGGCGCCATGAATGCGGGTTTCAGAGGAAGGTTTTATTTCACCCTTATAGCTTAAATCCCTTATATCGACAATGACGATTTCCGCAGGAAGCAGCGTCTCGTAAGATCTTCCGCTTGGCGTCACTGCAAAATAGTTTTCATCGATCCTGCAGCTGACATTGCCCCATGTCCTTGCGATCAGGCCGGATTCAACCAATCTTTTTCCTGCCAGTACCACTGAATTTCGTTCAGCTTCATAAACCATCGGGATATCTCCTTATAACTTTATTTTCAGGTAATTATATCATATTTATATTGAGATTTTATCGTATTTGTTTTTGGATATGCTATAATTTAAAGAGATAACTGATTATCTATCTCAATTATTTAATAGAAAGAATAGGAGTGATTTATTATGTCATGTGAAAAGAAATTTTATAAGTGCAGTGTTTGCGGCAACATAGTCGACCTGATCCATGTTGGTGGCGGCACGCTTGTATGCTGCGGCCAGAATATGAACCTGCTGGTTCCAAATACTGTCGAAGCGGCAACGGAAAAACACATTCCTGTCGTAACAATAGCAGACGGGAAGGCCGCTGTAAAGGTCGGCAGTGTTCCCCATCCCATGCTTGCTGAGCATTCCATTCAGTGGATTTACCTTTGCTGCGGCAATACCGGCAAACTCGTTTATCTTAAGCCTGGAGATGCGCCTGAAGCCACTTTTTGCATCGATGATTCTACAGACAGAGAGGCCTATGCCTACTGCAACCTTCATGGTTTGTGGTCCGTGGCGTTTTAGAGGAGATACTGATTCAAGGGGGTTTTTATGGAAGAAACACTGGTACTCATTAAGCCTGATGCGGTCAAGAGCCGGCTGATTGGAGAAATCCTAAAACGCTACGAAAATGAAGCGCTCGATATTATGAAAATGAGGCTTGTGCTCGCTGATGAGAAGCTTTTGACTATGCATTATAACGAGCATGTCGGCCGGGATTATTTTGCGGGCCTGATTGATTTTATGATGTCGGGTAATATAGTAGCTTTGGTTCTACGTGGAGAAAAGGCCATCGAAAGAGTCCGGATTCTTAATGGCAGTACAAATCCCGAAGATGCTGCTAAAGGATCCATAAGGGGAGATTTGGCAGAGGACCTGCGGCATAACCTGGTGCACGGTTCTGACTCCGCAGCCAGCGCCATTCGGGAAATCGCCCTTTGGTTTTAATTTCTTAAACAGCTCGGTCATTACTGAAAAAATTATTTTAGATTAACAAAAGCTCAGTCTTTTCTCGAAAACCCAACGTTACGTGGTATTTGAACTTTGGCTATAATATTCTGCTTGAAAAACAGCCCTAATATTTGTGAGAAAACCATCGCTACATATTCCTAAGTGCCGCAGGCACGTAGCGTTGAGTTTTAAACAAATATTAGGGCTGTTTAAAGTCGAATTTAGAGCACGGCCTCTAAAGTCACCAGGTAAGGAGTTTTGGTATAAATCCTGGCCCCCATGGCCTGATCCAGCAGATAGAGTGCCTTGCCGTCCTGTCCCATAGTTTTAAACTTATTGAGGTTAGTGTTGGCGTTATTTTCTTCCTGAACCTGCTCATCGATAAACCAGTTAAGAAACTGAACTGTTTTAAAATCCATCTCTTCATTGGCTGCCTTAATAATCTGGTAAATAGAATCGGTAATAAATTCTTCGTGCTCAACAGTTTGCTCCAGTATATCTATGGTATCCTTAAATTCCCAAGCGGGTTTATCCAGTTCCTGGAAAATTGTTCGACCACCGGTCTGCTGCATGTATTGGTAAAAGATCAGTGCATGATCTCTTTCTTCAGCGGTCTGCACATAATACCACTTGGAAAAACCATCCAGACTCATGCTGGAAAACCAGGAAGCCATAGATAAATAGAGAGTTGATGAGAAAAGTTCCTTTGTGATTTGGTCATTGATCATTTGTTCGATTCTTGGATTAAGCATATGCATCCCTTCTTTCTTAATTTGTAGTGATAGTATATCATATTTTTTCCCGTTTTTGGTACATATCTTTGAGGTTTAAGTTTCTAGTATGAGGGATTGCCTTCCATTTGTCGGGCCTGGAAAATAGACAGACAATATTGATGGGTATCCAGCTGGCTACGAATCCCCAGGTTGTTATTATACCCATAAACATTTTTCTGGCATTTTTCTTTTCGAGAAGCACCACGAAAAGCGATAATAATGCAGCCAAAATCACTGAACCATCAAAGGATACAAATATTTTATAGTAGACATCGGTTTGGGGGAAAAGATCGTATCTTGACCCAAATGCTGTTAGTACGATGACGAAGATAAATGATATGAGGCTTAATGTCTGAAAAATAGGTGCCCAGAGTAAAAGTAGCGCATCGAAACTCACAAAACCCTTAAAACTCAGGCATTTTTTGATCAGGGGGATAGTAAAACGGGTCAGGCATTGCAGGATTCCGGAAGACCACCGCTTACGCTGGTTCCATGACTGCGAGAAAGTAAGGGGCTGTTCATCAAAATCACCGCTCTGGGAACCCAATAAATCTTAATCCTACTAAGTGCGCAAAGGGTTGTAAATTCTATATCCTCTGTCAGAGTGAAGGTTTTCCAGCCGCCAAGTTGCTTTAGTGCCTTTGCACTGACCATAAAACCTGTTCCGTTGATAATGGCAGAAAGCCCTATTGCATTACGGGCATGGTTGTAGAGCCTGTTGATGGTCCAGTAATAGATGGTATGCCAGGATGAGACTATGGAATCAGTGGGGTTTTTGCTGTCTCTATAACCCTGAGCGACTTCTGCGCCGTTGCAGATAGCATTATTCATTTGTCTGAGAAAATCAACGTCGACAAGATTATCAGCATCAATGATACAGTAGGCATCATAGTTTTCCATCGTCCTTTCGATATAATCGAAAGCAAACTCAAGCACTTCGCCTTTAGACTTTATCGGAATGGTGCAGTCGATCACTATAGCTCCACTTTGCAGGGCCACTTCCCTGGTATTATCAGTGCAGTTATTGGGAATGACTATAATGTCAAAGTACTCTGAGGGGTAGTTTTGCATTTTGAGACTTGAGACGAGTTTTCCGATCACAGCAGCTTCGTTGCGAGCAGCAATAAGAATGGCAAACCTGTTGCTCGGCGCCCAATCAGATATAGACTTAATCTTCTTCATAGAAAAGCAAGCAATAAATACATAATATGATAAATAAATAATCAGGATGACGCTGATTATCCACGATGCGTCCTTAATAAATGGGATAATAGTCATAAACGTTATGCCTCCTTAATATGCCTGGGTCAAGGCCAAAGATCGAACTTGTCAGAATAGCCCTACTTTTTAAGGCTCTCCTCTTTCAGCTTTCGCCCTTCGGTAAGTAGCTTTCGCAGGATTTTAGGATCTTCGTGCTCTAAAGCCGTCTTGTAGTCTTTGAGGTTCGAAAGGATAGTATCGAGTTCTAATATAAGATAGTCCTTATTCATTATAAATAGGCTGGTCCAAAGATCTTCATTCAATCTGGCCACCCTGGTCAAATCCTGAAAACTGCCGGCACTAAAGCCATCCTCATTCTTTAAGGAAGGGCTCTTAACATAGGCATTGGATACTATATGAGCCAGCTGTGAAGTGAAAGCAATATTTTTATCATGCTGATCTGCTGTGGTCATGACGACTTTACCGAAACCCATCTTAAGTGCAAGGTCCGCTATCATCTGTATGGCATCCTTTGGCGTTAATTCAGTTGGCGTGATGATAAAACTGGCTGAACTGAAGATCTGTGCATCGGCGTAGTCAAAACCTGAGAATTCTCGACCCGCCATAGGATGAGTGCC
>JBBRXH010000130.1:0-5379 GCA_038248565.1 Peptostreptococcales bacterium
GGTCCCCTGCAGCTCTATATATTCTCCCTGATCTGTCATGACCACATTCATATCCACTTTCGCCGTGGAATCCTCTTCATAGCAAAGGTCCAGCAGTATCTCGCCTGCTACTATGCCGATGCTGATGGCCGAGACATAGTTTTTTACAGGTATTTCTGAAATGACGCCGGCGTCCTTAAGCTTTCTGAAAGCTTCCATCATTGCCACAAAAGCACCTGTTATGGATGCTGTCCGAGTACCCCCGTCAGCCTGAATCACATCACAGTCGATCCAGATCGTTCTTTCACCCATTTTCTCCATATCGACGACAGACCTCAGTGCTCTGCCGATAAGCCTCTGTATTTCCATAGTTCTGCCATCCACCTTGCCCTTGGTGGAGTCTCTCATCTTTCTTGTGTTGGTGGATCTCGGCAGCATACCGTATTCTGCTGTCACCCATCCCTTTCCGCTGCCCCGAAGATGCTGGGCTGTCTTGTCTTCAACGGATGCTGTGCAGATGACTTTGGTCTTGCCCATCTCTATCAGTACTGATCCTTCTGCATGAAGCAGATAATTATTAGTGATTTTAACCTGTCTGATTTGGTCGAAACTTCTTCCATCCAACCTTAAATTGCTCATATTTTACTCCTTATTTCTTAAAGTGGAATTCGGCATATGGCTCTTTGCTTCCTTTAGACCTAATTCACGGATTCTCCTATAGAGAGTAGACTCGCTGATGCCTAAAATCTTTGCGGCCCTGATTTTGCCTTCCAGGGAATGTCCCGTATCCGAGAGGCAGTCCTCGATCAGCTGTCTTTGATAATTATTCATTTTTTCCTTGAATCCCCGCCGTTTTCCGTTGTTTCCGGAGACAATGCTTTGAATTTTGTCAGGAAGATTCTTGAGAGAAATCTGATTTGCGTTTTCCATATTGACGGCATACTCCACCACATTCTCAAGCTCTCTGACGTTTCCCGGCCAGCTATAGCGCAGCAATGCACTCCGAGCCTCATCGGAAAAGCTCCTGATATCTTTTCCAAGCAATCCGGTGAATTTACGAAGTCCATACTTCAGCAGCAGTTCCACATCGCCGGTCCTGTTTCTTAGGGGAGGAATAATCAGGGGGATGACATTAAGTCTGAAAAAAAGATCTTCTCTGAATTGTTTCATCAGGATCATATCCTCCAGATTTTTGTTGGTTGCTGCGATGATGCGCACGTCCACTTCGATAGGCCAAGCGCCTCCAATTCTGTCGATCTGCCTGTTCTGTATGGCGTGAAGCAGCTTGACCTGTAGGTGAAGGGGCAAATCACCGATCTCATCGAGAAATATTGTACCTTTGTGGGCTATTTCAAACTTTCCCGGCTTGCCGCTCTTATCAGCTCCGGTGAAAGCGCCTTTTTCATAGCCAAACAGCTCACTTTCTATAAGCATATCCGGTATGGCTCCGCAATTGATGGACACAAAGGCATTATCCTTGCGGGAACTGGCATAATGGATCGCTCGAGCAAAGAGTTCCTTGCCGGTGCCGCTCTCTCCTGTGATCAGGACCGTCGAATCGCTGGTAGCGACCTGAAGGCCCCTTTGCTTGGCGCTTTTCAGCGTTTCACTCTCACCGATTATATCATCAAATACTGTGTTTTTGCCAACTCCGGCTATTTTATAAATGCGTTCCCTGGCGGCGGTGATATCCTGGAAAAGAATCATTGCTCCCTGATTCGGGTTTTCTGTTTCTCCCGTCGCCACTGCATTGATAGGTACAATAGTCGCAAGAAAACGTTTTTCTTTACCTTTACCTGACTGATAGACCACTTCCTTGTCTCTAATAGACACTCCGGTCAAGGCAACCTTTTGAATATCTTGATTGTCCCACACTTCAGATAATTTTTTCGATTCGAGTTTGACTCTTGGGATTCCCAGCAATTCCTCGCAGGTGTTGTTGCAGGATATGATAACGTTATCCTGGTCAACTGCGATTAGTCCCTCGTGCATAGATTCCACGATAGCTTTCAGCTGATTGCTGTTTTGGGTCTGAGCCAGCTTGCTCGCCAGCAGTTCTGCCATACGCTGTAAAAATAAGGCAAGGGTTTCGCAGTTTCCAGTTATTTTATTTCTCTGCTCTTCATCAAAGGCCACCAGTCCGATAAGTCCTATGACTTGACCCTCAAGTTTGATGGGGCAGCAAATCTCAGCCAGTTCTCCCTCCTCGGGTCTATAGGACTCATCGCTCTTTGGATCCGTACAGCTATAGTTTTCTCCCGACCTTAATAACTTGCTGTAAATCAGCCCGCAGTCAAGGTCTCCGTCCTCTTCGTAGCTGCCTATCTTTGCCGCATAGCGTCCTGTCCCACCGATAATTTTAAGCTTATTATCGATGATTTCAGTTTCGATTTCCAGGGCAGCAGTTATGGCCGAAGCAACCTGCATGACCGTTTCCTGAATTGTTAATAGTCCAAGCATCCTGATTCTCCTACCTTAGTATTGATCAGCTCTATTAGGGTTTTTGACTTATAGTTGTTTTTTGCTCTTATACGCTACTATAGTTTACAATTTATTTTCACAATTGACAACACTTTTTCAAAATTGACAATTTATTTACTGGAGTTTTACACGGATCATCCTCCTGACCCTTCACCTAATCTTAACCAAACCCCCAAACTTCAACCTTTCTATTTATTATGGCAGGTTTTGAGCTTTTGGCATTGCTTTTGCGTATATAATAGTATGATCAAACAAATTAACCCTTGATAATTTTAAAAAACGGAGGAAAAGCAATGATTAGCAGAGATAAACTCAAAATAGAATATGCCAAAGAAATGGCTATTTTTGAAGAAAAGCATCCTAAATCCAGAGAGATTTTTCAGCGGGCGCAAAACAGTCTGCTTCAGGGTGTCCCTATGAACTGGATGGTCAAATGGGCCGGCAGTTATCCTGTCTGCGTAGCCAACGCCAAAGGAGCCCATTTTCAGGACGTTGACGGCAATGATTATTTGGATTTATGTCTTGGCGATACAGGTTCCATGATCGGCCATGCGCCGGATGCAGCTGTTAAAGCTATTACTGAGTACATCAAACAGGGCGTTACCTTTATGCTGCCTACGGAAGATGCAGCCTGGAACGGAGAAGAACTTCAGAGAAGATTTGGCATGAAATATTGGCAGTTTGCCACCAGCGCAACAGATGCCAACAGATTCGTCCTCAGGCTGGCCAGGCAGGTGACCAAAAGACCGATGATCCTGGCTTATAACTGGTGTTATCATGGAACCGTGGATGAAACCGTTGCAGTCATGGATGAGCATACAGGAAAGACCATCGCCAAACCGGGTAATTTAGGTCCTCAGGTCGATCCGGGCCTCACCACGAGAATTATCGAATGGAATGATATCCCTGCCTTGGAAGAAGCCCTTAAAGATGGCCAGGTAGCAGCAGTATTGGCTGAACCGGTCATGACCAACTGCGGTATCGTTCACCCTGAACCGGGTTATCACGACGCTCTCAGAGCACTGACAAAAAAATACGGCACCTTGCTGATTATAGACGAAACCCATACCATTTGCACAGGAGTCGGCGGCTGTACCAAAGCTTATAACCTCTCTCCGGATATGGTTGTCGTGGGCAAGACCATCGCTGCCGGCATTCCCGCAGCTGCCTATGGTTTCACCGAAGAGCTCGGCCAAAGAGTCGTCGCCGAAATTCCTAAAGAAGTCTGCGATATCGGCGGCATCGGCGGTACTCTTGCAGCCAACGCCTTAACCATGCATGCTATGAAAGCAACTTTATCCGAAGTGCTGACTGAAGATTTTTATGCGAGAAATATTCCCCTCGCCACCAGATTCAATGAAGGGATCCAAAGCGTCATCAGCGAATTCAACCTGCCTTGGAATACTACCCAGCTGGGTTGTAGAACCGAATACTGGTTTAGAAAAGAGCCGGCTAAAAACGGCGGAGAAGCCGAAGCTGCGGTGGACTTTGAACTCGATCAGTACATGCATCTTGCTTCTCTGAACAGAGGCGTGCTGATGACCCCTTTCCATAATATGGCCCTCATCACAGCGGCAACTACCGAAGCCGACATTGACAGACATACAGAAATCTTCAGAGATATCGTCAGGAACATTTTGGATTAATACTGGGCGCATCAATTGGAGGGAATTTAAGATGAATCAGTTTATGGATTTTAAAGGCAAAGTTTGCTTCGTCACAGGTGCCGGCAGTCCGGACGGTATAGGCTTCGCTACTGCCAAAATGCTCGGAAGCCTTGGGGCAGCTTTGGTTCTTGTATCCACAACGCGGCGTATTTCGGATAGAGCTTCAGAGCTTAATGCCATGGGTATTGCGGCTAAAGGTTATATCTGTGACCTAATGGACAGGAAACAAGTCGGTATACTCGTCGAAAGGATAATAACAGACTTCGGCAAAATCGATGTGCTGGTCAACAACGCGGGCATGACTCAGGTTGGCCTTGAGGAGGATTTTACCTATTTTGCCGAGATCGAAGATGAGTCCTGGGATCTTTCCATCAGCAGGAATCTTACTTTATGCTTCAACGTCACCCGGGCTGTTCTCCCCCATATGGTCAGGGAAAACTATGGACGAATCGTCAATGTTTCTTCCGTAACCGGCCCTGTGGTCAGTAACCCGGGTGAAGCAGCCTATAGTGCAGCAAAGGCTGCCGTCATCGGTATGAGCCGCTCCATTGCCATAGAGGTCGCTAAAAATAATGTCATGATCAATAACGTTCTACCGGGCTGGATCGCAACGGCTTCTCAAACGCAAGGAGAAGCAGCGGGCGGAGAAAATACGCCTGCCGGAAGAGGCGGTACTCCGCAGGAAGTAGCTGCCATGATTGTATTTTTAACCTCTGCGGAAGCATCCTACATCACAGGTCAGACCTTCATCGTCGACGGAGGCAATACCATACAGGAATACAAAGGCCCAGCCGAATTATACTACTAAAAGCGCTGGGTATCCGAAATTCAACCAAGGGCTTTATAAAGCTCATCGCTTTCCGGCGGCAGGATTTCGGCCTTTTCGCCGTTTGAGATCAGGAATCGGCCACCTTCGGTTATTTTACCGATTTCTGCAACAGGAATATTTGAATTAAGGAGTGCGCTGATCAGCGCCTCTTTATTTTTTTCCATTACTATCATAAGCATACAGCCGCTGGAAATCAGTTTAAGATAATCTATATGAAAATAGCTGCATATCTTTCTGGTAACATCCAGCACCGGGATTGATTCTTTATAAATGTCCGCACCGTTTCCGGATACCTGGCACATTTCCCAGACAGCACCCAAAATGCCGCCTTCCGTGATGTCATGCATCGCCAGGACATCGAACTGACCAGCGATTCTTCCTTCTGCAACCACACTGATCTGTTCAAGGGCAGCCTTGGCTTCA
>JBBRXH010000131.1:0-5271 GCA_038248565.1 Peptostreptococcales bacterium
AAGGGCGAAGTCTATAGGATCAAACAACTCAGGGAATATGGCTTATGCAACGATAGAAGGACTCAGAAACCTCAAGACTGTTGAACAGATCGGCAGGCTTCGAGGCAAAACCAAGGAAGAAATTTTAGGATAGGAGGAATAACCGTGGCTACTAAGAAAAAAGAAGAGACAAAGATGATCAAAATAACAATGGTCAAAAGTATAATCGGTTCTTCTCCTACTCAGAGAAAAACTGTTGAAGCGTTAGGACTAAGAAAACTCAATCATACGGTTGAACACCCTGACAGCCCGCAAACTCGCGGAGCAATATTCAAGATCAGTCATCTGGTAGAAGTTCAAGAACTCTAAGAATGGAGGTGTTAGGAAAATGAAACTGCATGAATTAAAAGCAGCAGAAGGTTCAACCAAAAAGCCCAAAAGAAAAGGCAGAGGTACCGGTTCAGGTAATGGTAAAGATGCCGGCAGAGGTATGAACGGACAAAATTCTAGAAGCGGCGGCGGGGTCAGGCTTGGCTTTGAAGGCGGACAAATGCCGTTATATAGAAGAATCCCCAAAAGAGGATTCACAAATATATTCAAAAAAGAATGGACTATTCTCAACGTTGATGATTTCAACGCCTTTGATAATGGTACAGTGGTAACCCCGGAGCTTCTTATCGGACTGGGAATGGTGAAGCAGGTCGTAGACGGCATCAAAGTTCTCGGAGAAGGCAAGATAGAAAAGAGCGTTACAATCAAAGCGCATAAGTTCAGCAAAACAGCCATTGAAAAGATCGAATCTGCCGGAGGAAAGGCAGAGGTGATCTAGGATGAATATGATAAGGACGATAATCCATGCATGGACGATTCCGGACATAAGAAAGAAGATGGTATTCACCCTTCTTATGCTTCTGGTATTTAGATTGGGATCAAACATTCCGGTACCTGGAATTGACAGAACTGTTTTAAACCAGCTCTTTGATTCCAGTCAGGCAGGGGTGTTCGGGCTGATGAACATGTTTTCTGGAGGCGCTTTTGGCAACTTTACCATATTTGCCCTGAGCATCACGCCCTACATTACAGCTTCAATCATATTTCAATTGCTTGCTATAGCTATACCGAGCATCGAGGCCCTTTCCAAGGAAGGGACCGAAGGCAAAAAGAAAATAGCACAATACACCAGGTATCTGACAGTAGTTCTGGCGTTCGTACAGGCCATAGGCCTTTCCGTCGGACTTTTCAGAGGAGCCCTGATCAGCACGGATCTTTTCTCGATTACGGTTATCGTACTCACACTATCAGCAGGAACAGCCTTCTTAATGTGGCTCGGAGAGCAGATCAATGAGAACGGCATCGGAAACGGAATATCCCTGATCATCTTCGGAGGCATTATTTCAAGGCTTCCAAGCGGGATTGCTCAAACCTATGTCAAATTCCAGGCTGGAGAAGTAAGCGTTATTTCCCTCATCTTATTCATGGCTTTTGCCCTGATCGTAGTTGTTGGAATCGTTATGGTTCAGCAGGGATCAAGAAAGATACCGGTTCAATACGCAAAAAGAGTAGTCGGCAGAAAAATGTACGGTGGACAGAGCACCCATATCCCAATGAAGGTCAATCAGGCGGGCGTAATTCCTGTCATTTTTGCTATTTCATTGCTCCAGTTCCCGGTTACTATCACCTACTTTATGCCGAATTCAGGCCTTTCGGATTTCATCAGCAAATACTTTGCACCCTATGGAGATCCCGGATTCTGGATTTACGGATTTTTCAATATCGTCCTCGTTATGTTCTTCACCTACTTCTATACTGCGGTTACATTTAACCCCATGGAAGTTGCAAACAACATGAAAAACAACGGCGGATTCATACCTGGTATAAGACCCGGAAGACCAACCATCGATTACTTAACCAAAGTTATGACGAGAATTACTTTTGTAGGTGCAGTATTTCTAGCTTTCATCTCAACACTGCCGCATCTGCTTCAGCAGTTTACATCCCTGCAAATCGGCTTCGGCGGAACATCACTGCTCATAGCTGTCGGCGTAGCCCTTGATACCATGAAGCAACTGGAAGCGCAGATGATGATGAGAAATTATCAGGGATTCTTAAAATAGGGAGGTTCGATATGATAAGGCTTATTTTGCTGGGGCCTCAAGGCGCCGGTAAAGGAACGCAAGCGGTCCGAATCAGCGAGAAATACAATATACCGACGATTTCCACTGGGGCTATCTTCAGAGAACATGTGAAGAATGAGACGCCCTTTGGAATGGAAGCCAAGAAATACATGGGCCGCGGAGAACTTGTACCGGACTGTCTGGTTATTGCAATTGTAGAAAAACGTTTGAAGGATGAAGACTGCAGAAATGGTTTTCTGCTAGATGGGTTCCCAAGAACGGTGCATCAGGCAGAGCGTTTCGATGAATTTCTAAACCGCTTAAATGAATCCATCGATAAAGTCGTAAATATTGAGGTCGATAAACAGGTGCTTATAGATAGAACGGTTGGACGACGGATGTGCCCAGTGTGCGGCGCCACCTACCATATCAGCTTTAAGCCACCTAAGATACAAGGCATCTGTGATGTCTGCGGAAATAAGATCATCCAGAGAGAAGACGACAGCGAAGAAGCGGTCACCAGAAGAACAGAAGTCTATCTCGAAAAAACCCAGCCCCTTGTAGACTACTATAAGGCAGAGGACCTACTTGCCGTCATCAACGGCCAGCAGACAATGGATCAGGTTTTTCAGGATATAGTCGACGCTTTAGGAGTTAAAGAATGATCATTCTTAAGTCAAAAGCCGAAATCGATATCATGAGAGTGCCGGGCAAAGTAACGGCAAAGATCCTTCTCGACCTGGGAAAGATCATTGAACCCGGCATCACCACGCGGGAGATCGACGCTTTTGTCGAGGGAGAAATCCTTAGAAATAAAATGATCCCTGCATTTAAGGGTTACAGCGGTTTTCCGGCGAGCACCTGCGTGTCCGTCAATGAACAAATCGTTCATGGGATACCGTCAGGGCGAAAAATAGCAGAGGGAGATATTGTCAGCATCGACGTGGGCTGCATCTATAAAGGCTACTTCAGCGATGCAGCGAGGACTTATCCGGCTGGAAAGATCTCCGAAACAGCACAAAGGCTTATTACTTCTACAGAAGCAAGTTTTTTTGAAGGACTCCGGTTCTGCAAGGTCGGATACAGGCTATCCGATATCTCAGCCGCTATACAGGCAAGGGTTGAAGCCGATGGCTTCACAGTGGTAAGAGATTTTGTAGGACATGGCATCGGCAGTGCAATGCATGAAGAACCTCAGATTGCAAACTACGGGCCTCCCGGCAGAGGGCCAAGACTGGCAGCAGGAATGGTATTTGCCATAGAGCCCATGGTCAATCAGGGTACTTATCAGATCAGAGTGCTGGAGGATGACTGGACGGCAGTGACCTTAGACGGAAAGCTGTCGGCCCATTACGAAAACACTATAGCGATCACTGACGATGAACCGGAAATTTTAACGCTATAAGGAGAGATAAGATGGAAACAACAGGAGAACTTTGCCTGGGGCAGATTGTCAGCTCTAAGGCCGGCAGGGATAAGGACAGAGTATTTGCAGTAGTAGCCATCCTCGATGACAGTTATGTAATGATTGCAGACGGCGATTTGCGAAAAATCGAAAAACCTAAAAAGAAAAAGGTCAGACATCTGCAAAAATACAACACGGTAAACGAAGAGCTCAGAAATAAGCTTGAAACCGGTCAAAAGATAGAAAATATCGAATTACAGAAAGATCTTGAAAAATCAGGTATCATCTGGTTAAAAATTTAAGGAGGTGCACATATATGGCAAAAAAAGACGTCATTGAAGTATTTGGCACCGTGCTCGAAGCTCAACCAAATGCAATGTTCAAAGTTAAGTTAGAAAATGGTTATGAGATACTGGCACATATTTCAGGCAAAATAAGGATGCATTTCATCAGAATTTTGCCGGGAGATAGAGTTAAAGTGGAGTTATCACCTTATGACCTGACCAGGGGAAGAATCACCTGGCGAGACAAGTAAGAGGTATTAAGGAGGGAAAAGTAATGAAAGTTAGATCATCAGTAAAACCAATTTGCGAAAAATGCAAAGTAATCAAGAGAGATGGCAAAGTTATGGTAATCTGCGAGAATCCAAAGCACAAGCAGACCCAGGGCTAAATAAAATACCGTCCGTAAGGACACCAATTAATCGTAAGGTATTAACCATAAGGGAGCGGCTGTGTTTCATTGTCGGGAGATAACGGGACGTCCCAGTGGATAATTTCCAATATTTAAATCATAACTTTTAAAATAGGAGGTGTAAGCGAATGGCTCGTATAGCCGGTGTCGATTTACCAAAAGACAAAAGGGTAGAAATAGGACTTACTTATATATTTGGCATAGGAAGACAGACATCAAATGTGATTCTTGCAAAAGCGGGAGTCAGTCCTGACGTCAGAGTCAAAAACCTAACCGAAGAAGAAGTAGGCGCAATCAGAAGAATCATTGAAGCTGATTACAATGTTGAGGGAGATCTTCGTAGAGAAGTATCCTTAAATATCAAAAGGCTTATGGAAATTGGATGCTACAGAGGCATCAGACACAGAAGAGGACTTCCAGTAAGAGGACAGGGCACAAAGACCAATGCCAGAACCAGAAAAGGTCCTAAGAAAACTGTAGGCCGTAAGAAGAAGAAAGCGTAAAGGAGGTTCGTAAACATGGCAAAAGCTGTAAAAAAGACAGTTCGCAAAAAGAGACGTGAAAGAAAAAATATAGAGCGCGGTCAGGCACATATCCAATCGACCTTTAACAATACGATCGTGACACTTACAGACCTCAGCGGCAACGCTCTTGCATGGTCAAGCGCCGGTTCGCTCGGTTTCAAAGGCTCAAGAAAATCAACTCCTTTTGCTGCTCAGATGGCTGCGGAAGAAGCTGCTAAAGGCGCAATGGAACATGGTCTTAAGATGATTGAAGTTTATGTCAAGGGACCCGGATCAGGTCGGGAAGCAGCTATAAGAGCACTTCAGACTGCCGGTCTTGAAATCAATCTGATCAAGGACATCACGCCGATTCCGCATAACGGATGCAGACCACCAAAAAGAAGAAGAGTATAATTAAAGGGAGGTGTAATAATGGCTAGATATATTGGGCCTTCGTGCAGATTATGCAGAAGAGAAGGCCAGAAGCTTTTTTTGAAAGGCGAACGATGCTATAGCACAAAATGTGCATTAGATAAAAAGAATTATGCGCCCGGACAGCATGGACAGAGCAGAAAAA
>JBBRXH010000132.1:0-5215 GCA_038248565.1 Peptostreptococcales bacterium
GATGCCATTTGCTCGTCGTCGAGTTTATGTGTCATTGGGGTCTCCCTGGGTGTTGGGTCCAAGATTTCAGATGCGTCTGATGTGATAAGACCCCTTACTCCAAGTATACTCTGCTTAGTATACCTGGAAATAAGAGGTCTGTGTTTTTGATGAAAATGTTAAGCTAAATTGATGTAGTGGCTGGGGCGCCAGGGATCGAACCTGGGAATGCCGGAATCAAAATCATCAATAATATCAAGCCTAATACCCAGCACAGCCTACTTACCTGTCATTGGTTTTTGCGTCATTTTTGTACCATTTATTGTCCCAACACTCAAGCTTTATTGCTTTACCACGCCTAGCACCTCCCTCTCTCTGAATTAATCCTTCTATATAATTGACGTCTTGACTTTGTTAGGGGGTGGCTACCCCTCTCATGCCCCATCTGAATGCGTTCATATATCCTGACATGCACCCCTGCAGAATTATAATTTCATAAATTATTTTTTTCTTGTGTCTTAGGAAAATGTCTTTGGTCACATCTGTCATACTTGTTTTAGATGGAAGTAACTCAATTAATTTAGAAAAGGAAATAATATGAAGACATGCCTAGAAGAGTTTTTTAGCAATAAAATATCAACTCATGTGGAACCAAGCAGAAGGGGGACACCTCGTGGCAATCCGATTGGTTTTACAAAAGTAAAATATCAAGCAGTTCTTGTTTCAACGCTCACCAATATCAATTTGATTAAATTGGCTGGGAAGCTTGAAGGCTCTTATAACGTTCTCCGCAAATGGAACACAAAAGTTGATTTTAAGGCTTGTTGCAATAGTATCTCTGACGAGTTTAAGGCAATTATTGATTTTGAGTTGTTGGATATATTTACGCATTTGGCAGAGGACTTCAAACATGGGAAATTCCATGAACACGATGAACTCTTTGCAAGATTCAAGGATGCCGACACTTACAACAAGACCATCATTAGCCATATAACAGACAGACTGAACCATTATTTATATGAGTTGCCTAATGGTCAGGTTGCGTTCTTTGACATGGCACATTACCTCGCTAAATATTCAGGTTCACAAAAGTTGCTGGAGCTTCTTATTCAGCTACAAAAAAGGCTGAAAGAAAATCTCATTGAAGAAATAATTGAGACCCTTCAGAAACCTGAATTATCTGAACAGGAGAGAGGAGGCGTAGTAATTAAGCTGAAAAGGCTCACAGCCTAACTCTATTGGATGGGCTATCCTTGCCCAAGAAAGGATTAAGTATGGCAGCATTACCCTACATGCCGATGCACGTTAAGGATGTTTTTACTGATGAGCGCATCTGCGAGATGAGAAGTGAAGATGTTGGTTTGTTTATGCTCTTCTTATTTAGACTTTGGATTAGTGAAGATGAGATTAAGAATAATGATTCCAAAATATGTCGCCTTTTAAACATTTCAGAAAAAAGATGGAAAGGTCTGAAGGAGCAACTCATGGAGTCAGGGTTGTTAAGACTTGATGCAGATGGGTGTCTTAGAAATAACCGACTTACCAAGGAGAAACAAAAATCATTCGATAAAAGCCAGAGTGCAAAGACAGGGGCCTTGGCACGTTGGGGAAAGGAGAATTCAGCAAAATACAAAAAGGTAAAGGAGGAACAAGATGGAGGTACATCATATTATACTGGCAAACCCATCATACCTATTTATAACGATGATGATGGAATACAGCTTAATTGATGTCGGTATTAGATTCACCAGCTATATGCGAACGCATACCAAACGCAATGCTAATACAACACAATACAATAAAATATAGGAGTGAATTATGAATAATTCGAATCAAAAGTATAAAGGTTTTTCGCATCGCCCTTTTGCAGAGCGGATGCTCAGTAAAGATAGAACATCAGAAAGAGCATTCAATACATACTGCAAATCAAACAACATAAAAACTCTGAAGTTCGGAATAGATGGTTCAGAGGCTTATAAACCTTACCATATTGATTCCATCCTCAGAGCCGCTCCTGACAAACTTTGCTTGCTTCCTTCGGGTGAATATATCCTTACAGAAATAAAAGGAAATGGGAACAGGGGCGTTTATATCAAATGTTCTAAACTGACAAGCTATCTGGAGTGGAGCAAGTTATTCAAAGTTTTTGTGTTCATCTACAACTCAGCAACCAAAATGTATGCTTATATGCCAATGAATGAATTGGCCACAATTGCTGAGAACACTGGCAAGTCAATACATGAGAGCATGGGGGAAGTGTTTCATATCCCATGTGAGTTTATTGAGTGGTCTGATCTACCAATTATTCATGAACCTCAATACGCCGATAATTATCGGAACTAAAATTAAAATAAGGCTAGAGAGAACGGCCCCTCATATGAGGGGCTATAGCCTCGGAGCAACACATGAGCAATTTAACCATAAAGCAGAGAAAACTTGTCGCAGGTGTGGCAGCAGGTCTCCCCAAGAGACAAGCAGCAATACAAGCAGGGTATAGTGAACGATCTGCTCATTCTGTAGCCCATGAAACCCTAAACTCCCCTGAAGTTTTGAAGTCATTGAATGAGATCATGCAGGAACAAGGTATAACAGATTCTTATATAGGGTTTAAGCTGCTTGAACTAGTGGAAGCAGAGTCTAATGGCCAACCACATTGGCCAACTCGTGCTAGGGCTTTAGATATGTTGCTGAAGGTGAAAGGCTACTACTCGCCTGATGTACAAGCCCCTCAAACAGAGGTGACAATCGAGCAGTTGAATGCGAAGATTATGGCTATTCTGACAAGTTAGGTATATTTTTTAGTAATAAAAACTACTTACCAATTCCGCTACTGCTCTGCTTTCTTCCTTATTTTGTCCATTAGTATACCACGTATTTCATCAGCTTGTTGTTGATGTTGCTGTTGTCTTTGTAATTGCTGAACAGCCACCTGTGATTGTAATATTAATACTTCATTGTAAGTATTAATTTTTATTTTAGACTTGATTCCGAGATCAGAATCTTTATTGACATCATAGGATTCATTGTAATAGTTCATGCACTTCGAATTAAGAACTCCATTCTTTGACTCGCAATCTATTCCCTTGTTATACCAAGTTTGTTGTTTGTTCTCGCAAGAACAAATAAATATAATACTGAGCAATACTATTAATTTAATACCCATAAATAAACACCTTCCTCAGAAGATTAATTTCTTCAACGCCTCTAGCAACACCCTCGGTTCATACCTCTTGCCATATCTACCCATTGTTATCGAATGATTCTTGTGACCAAGCAACTCTGCAATGATTGACTCTGAAACACCTTGCTGCTTTAGCTTGTTGGCAAAAGAGTGGCGGAAGGAATGAAACACTTTGTGTTTATCTTGGCTGATACGCTGCCTGTTAAATCTCTGAAACCACTTGCCAAACAAATTTGAGTATCCATTAATATTTGAATAAGTCAAGCTAGGCCAGAATCTTTCATGACCTTCTGCCTTGATTTGCTCAACATGATTTAAGAATCCTTGTTCTAATAGAAATGGATGAATCGGGACAATACGTCTGCTAGCAAGGTTCTTGAGCTTCTTGTCTTTCTCATCATTTATATTGAAGCACCATATACCATCAATAAGGTGAATATCATCGACATATAACTGGCATATCTCGTCAAGCCTCATTCCTGAGTATATTCCGATAAGTGGTATCCATCTCCTTTCAACTTTCTGAGTTGAGAGCAGCTTTATTGCCTTGCAGATTTCCTCATTTGAATATGCACTTCTCTCCTCATCGATACTTCTCTTGATTGGAATTTTCATCGCTTCAGCAATATTCCGATTCAGATAACCTTCTCTGACTCCATACTTCAGTATTGCCCCAATTCTAATCATGTGCTTATTGACTGATACAAGGCTCATAGGGATGATATCAGGAAGGCAGACTACCTCAGCTATACATTTGCCTGGATATTTCTTGTAGAGGTTAGGAGGGAGTTTTTCTAGGGTATCTCGAAGTTCAACCATCATTGGTCGTGTTAGGGATTGAATGTGCTTATTGCCGAGTATATCTATCAGAAGCCGAGTTATGCTTGACACTTCCATTTTTGTCTTGGCTGTCCAGATATTGTCATGTTGATGAATGTATTTTTGAATTAAGTCTGAAAGCTTCAGATGTGCAGATGATTGTCGGGTGACTCTAGGTATAATGGAATTAATTATCTGGGGGAGGGTTTCTTGTGAAAACACCCCACTTCTGAGAATAGAAAAGGCTTGTTGAACCTTTCCCTCAATACCTAGAGCTTGACACTCTGCAATTTTTCTATCGTCTGTGCTAAGAGATTGTTTGATTTCCCTGAAGGGGAAGAGATGTTTCAGGTCATTGGGGATGGCCATACGATAGTAAAAATAGCCACTACGAAGAAAAATATGCTTGTTTAAATACATAAACTCTTACCTCCATTTTGTACCAGAATAGTACCAATGAAGATAAGGGCTTTAATAAACTAGTTATTTCAACTAGTTGATTTAGTGGCTGGGGCGCCAGGGATCGAACCTGGGAATGCCGGAATCAAAATCCGGTGCCTTACCGCTTGGCGACGCCCCATCGTGGTTGCTACAAAAAAAGTGATTCTATAAAGTGGAAGCAACTACCGCAAACCAATCGGTATTTTCTGCAATTGCTGCCCGTGCTTGTTCGGCGCTGTCTTTGTCTTGATATAACCCGAAAACCGTTGGACCACTTCCGGACATCATGGTACCCAATGCCCCATACTGCAGCATCGCACTTTTTATCTCGGCTATAACCGGGAAGGCCGGGATGGTGACAGACTCTAGGTCGTTTGCAAAGATCGAACAGACCCTCTTCAGATCGCTGTAAGAAACAGGCAGTTTATTCAGCTCCTTATCATTTGTCAACTGTAAATTTTTATATACCCAAGCGGTGGAGACGTGTACGCCGGGATTTATGAGCAAAATCCAGGCCGTTGGCATCTCCGGCATGGTTGTCAGGGCTTCACCGATCCCTTCAGCCAGGGCGGTTTTCTTGAATATGAAAAAAGGGACGTCGGCACCAAGTTTAACGCCGATTTCCATCAGTTGTTGGTCGGATAAGCCCAGATTCAAAAGTTGATTCATCCCCATCAGTACAGAGGCGGCATCACTGCTGCCGCCACCCAGACCCGCGGCCACCGGAATGTTTTTTGTGATGGAGATCGTTACTCCCGGTTTGTTTTCAGATAATTCAAGCAGGGCGTTGGCCGC
>JBBRXH010000133.1:0-5197 GCA_038248565.1 Peptostreptococcales bacterium
GTATCTGCCTCACCAAGCTGGCAGAGGAAGGCCAACTGGCCGGCTATAAGCACGAAGGCTTCTGGCACTGCATGGACACTTATAAAGACAAGCTTGAACTCGAAAACCTATGGGAAAATGAAAAAGCCCTGTGGAAGGTTTGGAGATAGAACGGACAGCTTAATGAAGGCAGAGCACCTATCAACCTCGAGATCCAATAGAAATATCATGTTCGCCCTTAACTTTGCCGGAGTACTTGTGCTCACGGCTCTTTATCTTTTGCTGCTTTCAAAGTATAATGCGATTTCTCCCATTGAACTTTACTACGCCAAAGGGCTTATCGTTTACAGCATTATTTACATTGCCATTCTACCAATGATTACCAACATGTATGGCGGCTATAGGATTGGTATCCTCAGCACCTTTGAAATCGCCTATTCTCAAATATTATCCCTCGTTTTCGTCAATGGCATCACCTATTTTCAGATATCTCTGATCGCGAAGGGCTTTCTGCCTGTGGGGTTTATGCTGGCACTAACCCTTGGCCAGGCTATATTTATAATATTTTGGTCAATTTTGAGCACTAAAATATACTATAAGATTCATGAATCAATGAGCATGATACTCATATATGGCGGCGAATACCCAATCGATCTCATGGAGAATCTAAAAACAATTTCCCACAGATATCACTTAAAAAAGGTCATGGATCAGAAGGATTTGAACCTTGGGGACCTAGGCAGCTCTTTTAACGACATCGAAGTGGTGATGGTTCATGATATCGATCTGGACCTGAGATCACGCATCAACACCATCTGCTTTGAAGCGGATATCAGTCTATATATTATTCCTGAAATCGGCGATATCGTCATGAACAATGCCAACCAAACACAGATTTCAGATACCCCTCTGCTCCTATGCAGAAATGATTCTCTGTCCATCGAACAGGAAGTAGTAAAAAGAGCCTTAGATATCCTGATGTCGGCTGCTATTCTGATTGTGCTTTTGCCGCTGATGCTGTTGGCAGCCTTAGCGATAAAAATAAATGATGGCGGTCCGATCCTCTATAAACAGGAAAGGTTAACAAAAGGTGGCAAAACCTTCATAGTCTATAAACTGAGAAGCATGATTCTCGATGCCGAATCCGATGGAATCGCTAGGCTTGCGCAAAAGGAAGATGACCGGATTACTCCCGTAGGAAAGCTTATCAGAACAATCCGCTTCGATGAGATACCCCAGTTCTTCAATGTGCTTATGGGGGATATGTCTGTGGTCGGCCCAAGACCGGAGCGGCCAGAAATCGCAAAGAAGTACGAAGAACAAATGCCGGAATTTGCCTATAGACTCAAAATGAAAGCCGGCATCACCGGCTACGCCCAGGTTTATGGCAAGTACAATACGACGCCCAGAGATAAGCTAATCCTGGATATCATCTACATCAACAACTATTCCCTGATCTTTGATATACGGATGATCTTAATGACCATCAAAATCATCTTTCTTCCTGGGAAAACAGAGGGCGTTTCATGAACACTGCCGATACCCGCTTTGCTCTGTTATTATTCCTGTCTATAACAGTGATAAATTTATTTATGCTGCGGTTTGTTCTGTGCTGGAGCAGACCTATAAGAACCTCGAGGTATTTATAATTGATGACTGTTCCAACGATCAATCCCTAGATGTTATCTCCAAGATGGCTCAAGCGGATCAGAGAATTCATATTGTGCGGAATATGCAGAATAAAGGAGTGGCTAAAACTCGGAATATAGGATTTTCCCTTGTTACGGGAGACTATATAGCCCTCCTTGATGGAGATGATCTATGGCATCCGGATAAAATTGAAAAGCAGCTCAAATTTATGCAAGAAACAAACTGCGATATTTGCTATACTTCCTATACTTTTATTGATGAAAATGGAAAAGCAATTAGAAAACCCTTTATTGTTCCGGAGCATACAGATTTTGAGAAGCTTATAGGCAGAAATGTTATTTCCTGTTCAACGGTTATTTTTAAAAGTGAAATCATCAAAAATCATATAATGACTTATCAATATCAGCATGAAGATTATGCCTTTTGGCTTGAGCTGTTGAAAAATGGTTATACCGCTCGTGGAATAATTGAGCCTCTTGGGAAATATCGCATTTTGAAAATTAGCCGCTCTTACAATAAATTAAAAGCAGCAAAAGGAAGATGGATCATCTTTAGAAAATTCCTTGGCTTTGGCTTGGTTAAATCAATCGGTGCCTTCGCGACTTATGCCTGGCATGGACTAAACAAGCACTATATTAAGAATTAGGACGATTCTCTGCCATAATTATCGCTATATCTAATAATATCATCTTCACCGATATAGTCGCCGACTTGAGTTTCTATTATGATTAAGTCGACGTCTCCCGGATTTGTCAATCGATGCAAGGCATCTACTGGAATGAAAAGTGATTCATTATCTTTTATCAATACCGTTTTAGCGCCGACCTGCACCTCCGCAATACCATCAATAACTGTCCAATGCTCACTGCAAAGAAGATGTCTCTGCAGCGAAATCTGAGCACCGGGCTTGATTTCTATACGTTTCACCTTATATCTCATACCTTCATCCAAAACCGTATAACTGCCCCAGGGCCGATGAGTTGTAACTTGCTCATTGGTGATATCCTTTTTAAGCAGTCCTAAATCGCCAATCAGCTGCTTTACCTTTCTGGCGTGTTTCTGATTAATAGTGCGTTATGGAGGGAAGACGAGCTTGAGAAACAAATGATCGGATGGGCAACAGAAAATTACGAGAAATTAAAAATGGCTGATCAGGATATAATTAGTTTCAAGACACAAGGGAGAATTAAAATACTCGCGTCAAAATATAACGTATTTGAAAGCATATTCGATTCAATACTTAAAACTGACACCCTGGAATCGATCCAAGTATTTATATTTTGCTATGAAACTACCTGAAATAGTTTTACCAAAAATTGGGGAAAGCGTAAAGAGACTGCTATATCTTATTAGCCCAAAACTCTTTTATAAAGTTAAATCTGCATATCTGAAGTCTAAATCTAAGAAACCAGATTAGGTTAACAGCAGGGGACACTATATTAGTTTGCAAATTGTATAAAAATATAGTAAAATTGAAAAGAATTCGATAATGGCAAATCTATTGAACATGCTGAAGAGGTATTATGTCGAATACTTTAGAAAACAAACAACCGATTGACCTTTCAATCATTATATTGAATCATAATACAAGAGGATTGACAGAGCAGGCAGTGGACTCGATTAATGATACTGGGTCGGAGCTAAGCTATGAAATCATTATCGTCGATAATTCCTCATCAGAGGCAGAAGTTTTTAAATGCCCGGTAAACCCATCATATCCAAATATCCGCTCTATCACAATTGAAAATAAAGGCTTTTCCAATGGCTGTAATATAGGGGCTTCTCTTGCACTTGGCAGCCATTTACTATTTCTGAACTCGGATGTAATCATTCATCCCTTTACCTTAGAAAAAAGCATGGCATATCTGAAAGCTCATAATGATATAGGTGCATTGGGCATAAAAAGTTTATTAAGGGATGGCAGTCTGGACCATGGTTGCAGACGGGGATTCCCGACACCAATGAACTCTCTATACTATTTCATCGGTCTTGACAGAAAGCATCCGGAGAATCCTAAATATAACGGATATCAACTTAATCACCTTGACGAGAATAAAACCAGCGAGGTGGACGCAGTTTCCGGATCATTTATGATGATGAAAAAGTCAGTTTTTGATCAAGTCGAAGGTTTTGATGAAGACTTTTTTATGTATGGCGAAGACCTGGATATTTGCTACCGTATAAAAGAAAAGGGATATAAAGTTATCTACTATCCCGAGGTGACGATGCTCCACCTAAAGGGACAAAGCGGACTAAGCACATATAATGAACTGGTAAATTATCATTTTTATAATTCAATGATTATTTTTTACGATAAGCATTACAAACGAAAATATGGGTTGGTTATGATGTTGCTGGTCCATGCGGCGGTTCGCATCAAATATTTACTCAACAGAAAGCGCAAAGATTAAGTCAAAAGTTGGTGGTCTCAATTGATTCATATCAAGCTGGAAGCTATTAGTATTATAGATTATTCGACGTATAGATATAATTTAAAAGGAGGACTACTATGAAGGGTATTATTTTAGCTGGAGGAGCCGGTACCAGATTGTACCCGGTCACGAAGGCTGTTTCGAAGCAAATATTACCAATATTTGATAAACCAATGATCTATTATCCCATGTCAGTATTAATGCTGGCAGGAATAAAAGATATTCTTATAATTTCAACACCTAGAGATATTGTCGTATTCCAGGATTTATTTGGAGATGGCTCAAGTTTAGGCCTAAACCTTTCATTTGCTATTCAGGAGCAGCCAAGAGGTCTAGCAGAAGCATTTATTATTGGGGAGACATTTATTGGAAGTGATTCAGTGGCTCTCGTGCTCGGCGATAATATTTTTTATGGACAAGGTTTTGGCGGTCTTCTGGAACAGTCCGTTTCTACGGAAAAAGGAGCAACTATTTTTGGATATTATGTGAAACATCCAGAATCTTATGGTGTTGTTGAGTTTGATAATCAAGGATTGGTAATATCTTTAGAAGAAAAACCCATTATTCCCAAGTCGCATTTTGCGGTTCCGGGATTATATTTTTACGATAATTCAGTCGTTGAGATTGCAAAAAATTTAAAACCCTCACAACGTGGAGAAATTGAAATAACTGATATCAATAAAGAATATTTAAACCGCGGGCAACTATCTGTTAAGCTTTTGGGAAGAGGTATGGCGTGGCTTGATACAGGAACTCCATCAGGACTTCTAAGTGCTGCAAACTTTGTAGAAGCAGTTCAGACAAGGCAAGGTTTATACATCGCATGTATAGAAGAAATCGCCTATGGAATGGGCTTTATAGATAAGAAACAGCTAATTAACCTTGCACATTCCATGGAGAAAACCGACTATGGTCAGTATCTCCTACATATAGCTAAAGAGGATCAACAAGGCCTAATGGAAGCAGCTGCAACAGCAGAAGGGAGGTAAGTATAAAAATCAGTTGTTTTCCAAGCATTTAGCGTTGAAGTTAAGATTCAAAATGGTTTAGTTATTATTAAATGTGGTAAAATATGATTAGGGTTTAAATATTGATAATATCATTTTGGAGGATACTATGAATACTGAAAAAATAAA
>JBBRXH010000134.1:0-5185 GCA_038248565.1 Peptostreptococcales bacterium
GATGCCCTATATGGGCCATGTGGACACGTATTTGATGGGTACGCCCTGTATCAAGCTTTATTTCCAGCAGAGTATACCCCCTGTCAAATCTTCTTAAAACCTTAAAATGCGTCATCGAAGGCATCCCTTCGCTATGAACCGTTCTGGCAATATCCCCTTCATGCGCTTTTCCAATGGGCAGATCTATGCTGCCGCTATCAGGTCCAACAATACCTTTAACCACAGCAATATACTTTTTAACCACCCTATCCGCAGCCATTTGTTTCGACAGCTCATCTTGGCAAAAAGAGTTTTTAGCAACTATAACCAGCCCCGATGTGTCCATATCCAATCTGTTTACAAAACGAATTTTAAATGTTTGCCCTGATGTTTTCATATAGTGCATAATGCCATTGGCAATAGTCCCAGTTGGATGACCTTTTGTAGGATGCACAACGATGCCTGGCTGCTTATTAACAAGTAGAATATCCTCATCCTCGTATGCTACTGCAATCTCAATTGTCTGAGGTATAAAATCGCTTTCTTCTTCTGGCAGACTGACGCTTATAACGTCTCCCATAATCAGGGAATCATTCATTTTAACGGCTGAATTATTTTTAAATACTCCACCTTGAGTTTTTAGCTTCCTCATAAGTCTTGAAGAAAAACCAAGACGCTGTTTTAAAAGCCCCTTAACTAGGAGCTTTTCATCGTCAGCTGTTACATTATATTCAAATTTTCTGTCAGCCATTATTATCACCTAAAGGAATTTTGATTTTACTTTGTTCCAAAAATCGTAATTCTCCAGTCTGAGAAGTTTTACAGTTGTTTTGGAAAAGTTAATTGATATGTCTGTAATCTCCTGGTACCGATATTCCATACCATCTACTATAATCAAGATAGCACTTTCAGATGTGTACTCAGGAAAGATATTAATAGAGAGTTCCGGCGGTACAATCAGACTGGATGTAAATGATCTATAAGCCGTCGTGTTCATCGGCGCCATTGGTGTAATCTGCAGCAGGCTTAACCTGGGGTCAACGATACTTCCTCCTAGTGCATAATTATAGGCCGTACTGCCGGCTGGTGTTGCCACGAGGATTCCGTCTCCACTGAATCTTTCTACGAAGCTATCTCCAATTGAGATATTTAAATGAGTGGTGACCGATCTGTCGCTTCTGATAACGATTTCATTCAATCCTCTATGTACGCTTTTTTCCTTTTCGCTGCTGATATAAGCCCCGATTGTCTTGAATTCCTGTATCGTATAATTGCCTTTTTTATATTTGAAAATGAACTCATCCAGCTGATCCGGATAAATTTCCTGAAAGAACCCGAGATGTCCGGTATTAATGCCGATGAAGGGTATTTCAGGAAAATCAAACCTGTTTAGAGTGTGCAGAAAAGACCCATCGCCGCCAACACAAATAATCAGCTCAGCTTTAGGATCGAACGCCTTAGGAACAATGAACCCGCTCTTTTCAAGCTTTTGTTTGAGCAGACGCTTGATCTCTCTGGAGACAGCATTCTCATTTGCAAATACATTGATGACCCTATTCTCATATGACATAGCGGTATTCCTTTCTAGGCGGAGTTGTTCACAAGCAATTTTATATTCAGGCTAATTTTACAGCATTTTTTCAAGTTCAATAATGAGCTTTTCGAAGGTATCAAGTGCTTTGATTATTGGTTCAGGACCCTTCATATCTACACCAGCCCTTTTTAAAAGCTCAATGGGATAATCGCGCTCTCCCGCCTTCAAAAAATCTAAATATCGTTCTTTGGCTTCCGGGCCACCATTAAGAATTCCATCCGCAAGAGCTACTGCCGCAGAATACCCTGTTGAATATTTATATACAT
Organism: Peptostreptococcales bacterium; assembly: GCA_038248565.1. Classification (GTDB taxonomy): domain Bacteria; phylum Bacillota; class Clostridia; order Peptostreptococcales; family Anaerovoracaceae; genus JBBRXH01. The sequence continues at coordinate 1,840 of JBBRXH010000134.1, forward strand.
AAAAGGCATTGTAAAAGTGAGGGATTCTTGACCATTCCATTGCAATCTGAGTATCGTAAACGACCCTATCCCCAAAATACTTTTTATTTAAATCTGTATATTCCCTGCATAAAAATTCCGGTGTCAAAACACCACCTTCTGAAACAGTCTCATGGGTTAGCTTTTCAAATTCAGCAAACATGGTTTGCCTAAATAGCGTCGTTCTGAATTCTTCAATATAAAGATTTAGGAGATATAATTTGTCTTTTTTCGTCTTTGAAGTGGCAATCAAATGCTGCATCAGAAGAACTTCATTGACCGTAGAGGCGACTTCGGCTGTAAAAATTGAATGTCCACCATAAACATAGGGCTGATTGGCTCTGGTATAAAAAGAATGCATGGAATGTCCCATTTCATGAGCGATAGTAAAGACATCTTTGAGCTTGTTGTTAAAATTTAAGAGTATGTAGGGATAACTGTCATAACTGCCAAATGAATAAGCTCCACTTGTTTTGCCCTCATTCTCATAAACATCCAGCCAGCCAGCCTTAATGCCAGCATCCATGTGCCGGCCATAGTCTTCACCCAATGGTGCAAGCCCTTGTTTCATGATTTCAATTCCCGCCTTGTAGCTGATTGTTTTATCAGATCTTGAAACAAGCGGTGTATACATATCGTACATATGTACTTCATCTATTTTTAAGATTCGTCTTCTAACCTCAATGTAGCGGTGCAATAAATCAAGCCTGTCGTTTACGCTTGAAATCAGATTATCATAAACCGATTGCGGTATATTATCGCCGGAAAGTCCGGCATGAATTGCAGAATCATATTTTCTGATTCTAGCCATCACGATATCTGTTTTAGTATTATAATTATAGGTGGCTGCTAAGGTGTTCCTCTGACGCTCATAAGCACCGTACATTTTTTCAAAGGCTTCTTTTCTGACAGACCTGTTTGAAGACTCCATAAAGCCGATATATCTGCCTTGGGTCAGTTCTACCACATCACCATCCTCATCTGTTATGCTTCCGAATTTCATATCTGCATTATTGATCATGCTGAAGATGCTATTTGTTGCTGAGGTTAATTCACTGATTTGGGCTAAAATATTTTCTTCGCTTTTTGCCAGGACATGAGCTCTTTGGCGAATTAAATCATCGATAAGATGGTTATAGATGCTCAAATTCTCATGATGGGCCAGGAATCCTGACAGGATTTCATCCGGGATAGCAAGCAGCTCGGGAAGGAAAAATGAAGTAAGCGCAGATACCTCTGCTAAGAGCGTCTGGGCCCGATCACACATATTCTGGTATCGGTCAACTCTGTTATCTTCATCTTTTTTCATTCTGGCATAGACATAAATTTTCTCACATTTTAGATAAAGTGCATCTTTTTCCTGGAACGCTTCATAAAGCCTGTTTGCGCTTTCCGCAAGATGTCCTGAAAATAGGGCGAATGTATTAGCAGAGGATTTTGCATTTACAAAATCTTTTTCCCAAAGCGTCTCATCATCATACATGTCCCTGATTTTCCATTTAAAGTCATCAGTAATTTCATCTCTGCTTTTAATTTTTTTGTCGTCTGCCATTTGAAACCTCCCGGATAATAGATTATAATAGCATTATAGCAGTAAAAGCTAATGAGGTAAACGAAAGGACATAAAATAATGGACAATAGACCTATCGGGTTTTTTGATTCTGGTTTGGGAGGTTTGACCTGCATCCCCTATCTGATGAAAGCCCTCCCCTTAGAAAAAATCATTTATTTTGGCGATACGGCAAGGACTCCCTATGGCTCAAAAGCGACGGCAACTATAAAGAGATTCTCAATGCAAATCGCTGATTTTTTAGTTCAAAATCAGGTCAAGATGATTGTGATTGCATGTAATACTGTAACTTCAACTTGCCTTCCAGACCTTAAGGAACGTTATCCTGATATCCCTATCCTTGGTATAATTCAACCTGCTGTCGACAAGATAGTTGCCACCAGCAATGAAAAAAATAATATCGGTATAATCGGTACTAAAGTTACTATTAGAAACAAGACTTACAATGCTTCGATAAAACGTCTAAATCCATCATTGAATATCTTTTCAACGCCTTGTCCAACTTTTGTACCGCTCATAGAAGAAGGTATCATACAGCATGAGATTATGGATTTATCCATCAAATACTACTTGGATCATTTCATCTCCTATAATAAAATTGACACCTTAGTTTTGGGCTGTACCCATTATCCACTGATCAGAAAGAATTTGGAAAAAATATATCCTGGCTTGAGAATCATTGATCCCTCCGAAGAAATCATAGCGAGCATTGACAGCGCATTATCAGAAAACCAGTTATACTCAGAGCAGTCTGAATTTGATAACACCTTCTATGCCAGCGATCTATCGGAAAATTTTGTCAATATGATTAATCGCATATTTGAAAACTCAGAATTTAAAGTTGCCTTTAAAAATTTCGATTTGGAAATATTGTAATTTAAACATAGGATTCGAGGTAAATGTCATGAGAATGGATGAATTGATGGAAGTTCTTGAAATAGAAGATTTAGAGGAATTTGAATTCTTTGAACATTTTTCTGCTCTTATGGAATGCTCTGAAGAAATCGAGTATGACTTATTCTATAAAGTATTGTCTGATGTGGATGCTCCCCTTCTCGCTGAGCTGACAGAACATTTTTTTGAGGATCTCATACAGGGCGTTCCGGATGATGCCATGTCTTTTTATGCACTTTTGAATAATATTAAGACGACTTTGTGCGATGCTGCCAAAGAGTCAAATTCCAAGCAGGATAGGCTTTTTTATATAGAGGAGCTTTACCGCTTCAGAAATTGGTATGTCTTTGACAGCGTTGTTGCTGTGCAAAAAATCGCTGAGGATTTCACTTCAGAAATAACTGTTTTTGAAGCCCTAACCCTATATCGTCTTGAAAAACTGGGAGAGGACAAGTATGACTACGACTTTACAAAATGTTCGGAATTACTGGAAGATGAACATATCAGCACTATTGATCCTGATTATTATGATGATGATGGTTATGGCGATGACTCAGAAGATAGTCTGATCGACAAAGACAACCCCATCATCGATGAAGAAGGAGCGTACGGGGATGAAGACTATTAATTTGTGAGTGAAAGATGTAAATTACTATTTTAGCTCTGTCCGTCATCCATATCCTGAATCTTAGGTGTTTGGAACTCAGGTTTAGCGCCATATGTAATAGTTTCTCTTCGCGCGCTCACATTCCCGTTAACCAATTCATAAAAAAGAACCTGAGTCATTGCTATATAAGGTATGAGTAATACCAGTCCCAACCCAAAAGTCATGGCTGACAGTATGCCCCATCCGATAAATGTCAA
>JBBRXH010000135.1:0-5166 GCA_038248565.1 Peptostreptococcales bacterium
GGTATGATGGATTGCAAAAATGCCTTGACGGAAGTCGATGGAGATATGGAAAAAGCAATTGAAACACTAAGAGAAAAGGGCCTCGCAAAAGCTGCAAAAAAAGCAGGAAGAATTGCTTCACAAGGTCTTGTTAACTTAATATTTTCAGCTGATGGCCATAAGGCTGCGGCTGTAGAAGTCAACTCTGAGACTGATTTTGTGGCTAAAAACGAAGAGTTTGTCGAATTTGTTGCCAATCTTTCTTCTATAATATTAAACACTGAAATTGCTGATGTTGATGATTTACTTAATCAGAAATACTTAAGTGAAGGTACAGTTTCAGAAGCCCTTACTCAAAAAATATCTAAAATAGGAGAAAATTTAAGCATTAGAAGATTCGCAAAATGTGAAAAGCCCGATGTCGTGAATGTTGGTTATATTCACGGTGGTGGTAGAATAGGCGTAATCATTGAACTTGAAACAACTGCTGCCTATGATGAAGTCAGCAAGATCGGAAGAGATATCGCTATGCAGGTTGCATCGATGAACCCAAGATTCCTGGATGAAAGCTGTGTTGATCCAGAGTACCTCGAAAGCGAAAAGAAGATATTGATTCAGCAAGCCCTGAATGAAGGTAAGTCTGCTGAGATCGTTGAAAAAATGGTTATCGGAAGGCTCAAAAAAGAGCTTAAGGAAACCTGTTTGCTAGAGCAAAAATTTGTTAAAGACGGAGAGATCAGCGTCGCACAGTATGTTGAAAATGCCTCAAAATCAATAGGCAAACCAATTAAGGTTATTGGTATGATCAGATATGAAGTTGGCGAAGGTATCGAGAAAGCAGAAGAAAATTTTGCGGAAGAAGTTGCAAAACAAATGAACAAATAAGTATAAATATGCTATAATAAAAGGACACTATGCTATAGTGTTCTTTTTTATAAATCGCACCATTTAAATGCTTTTAAATAAAGTGGAGGGACTATAGAATGAAACCTAAATATCAGCGCGTGATACTCAAAATCAGTGGAGAAGCTTTGGCTGGAGATAAAAAATTTGGTCTCGATGAAGAGATGCTCACAATGGTGGCTAAAGAAGTCAAAGATATAGTGGCTCTGGGAATCCAGATAGGCATTGTCGTCGGTGGCGGAAATTTCTGGAGAGGCAGAACAAGCAATAGTATGGATCGAGCCACAGCTGACTACATGGGTATGCTGGCTACTGTCATTAATTCCCTGGCACTTCAGGACGCTTTTGAAAATATTGGAATTCCCACAAGAGTTCAGACGGCAATAGAAATGAAAGAGGTCGCAGAACCTTATATACGAAGAAAAGCCATGGCCCATCTCTCCAATAATATTGTAGTCATCTTTGCTGCAGGGACAGGAAATCCATTTTTTTCTACTGATACCACTGCAGCATTAAGAGCTGCCGAAGTAGATGCGGAAATTATTCTGCTGGCAAAAAAAGTTGATGCGGTCTATGATTCGGATCCGGAAACAAACCCCAATGCAAAAAAATTCGAAAGTCTTACCCATCAGGAGGTCCTTGAAAAAGGACTTGGTGTTATGGATTCAACAGCATCTTCACTTTGCAGGGATAATAATATTCCTATTCATGTTTTTGCACTTAATGAACCGGGAAATGTCATTAAAGCGATTTATGGCGAAAAAATTGGAACAATAATCCGATAGTAATTGATTAATGGAGGGAAATGATATGATGAATGTACAGGCAGTATTTGAAGACAAAATGAAAAAATCAATTTTAGTATTAAAAGAATCTCTGAATACAGTTAGAGCTGGCAGAGCAAACCCTGCTTTACTTGATAAAGTCGTAGTCGATTATTATGGCAGTCCTACACCACTTAAAAATATGTCGAATATCTCGGCACCAGATCCGAGAACACTTCTGATTTCACCCTTTGATCCCAAAACTATACCGAACATTGAAAAGGCGATCAATATTGCGAATTTGGGCATAAATCCCAACAATGATGGCAAAGTGATCAGGCTTGGTGTGCCTCAAATAACAGAAGAGAGAAGAAAAGAACTGGCTAAAACTGTTAAGAAGATGGGCGAAGATGACAAAGTTGCTATTAGAAATGAGAGGCGAGATGCCAATGAAGTATTAAAGAAAATGGAAAAAGATGGTGACATCACTGAAGATGACTTGAAGATGGAACTTGAAATCATCCAGAAAATTACGGATAAACATATCAAAGAAATCGATGCGGTTTGCTATGCCAAAGAGATGGAGATTATGGAGGTCTAAGTTGAAGCAATTTCCGGATGTGATTGGACAGAAGCTTACCTTGGCGGAGGAGCATTTAAATCAATTGAATTGCGTTTATAAAATCGTTGAAACCGTATCCCGGCGAAAGGAAACTATTGAGGGTGACTATAGGGCCATCAGCCAAAGGGTGGATGGAGATATCCTGGTTTTAATAGTATGCAAAGTCCCCGATTAAAGGAGCTGGCAATGGATAAGAATAACAAAATTGATTATACTAAACTGCCTAAACATGTTGCCATTGTTATGGACGGCAATGGCAGATGGGCTCAAAGCAGATCATTGCCAAGGCTTGCCGGACATAATGCGGGAATGAAAACTTTAAAAACAATAGTAAAAGCAGCTTCGAAGATAGGGCTTGAACATTTGACAGTCTACGCTTTCTCTACTGAAAACTGGAAAAGGCCAGAAGATGAAATTTCTGGAATTTTCAAAATTCTTATTTATTATGTTGAAAAAGAGCTTAATGAGCTTCATGCCAATAACGTTAGAGTCAACATCATCGGTGACTATAAAAAACTACCTGAAGAAGCGGTTAAAAAATTGGAAACTTCACTGTCGACCACAAAAAACAATTCAGGCCTGCAATTAAATATTGCACTGAATTATGGCAGCCGTGCTGAGATATTAAAAGCAGTTAAAAGCCTGATATCAAAAAATAAACCAGGTGAAACTGACGTGGAAAGTCTTGATGAAGAAGCCTTCTCTAATTATCTGTATACTGCAGATATTCCTGATCCGGATCTTCTGATCAGAACCGGTGGGGAGCTTAGGCTCAGCAATTTCCTGCTTTGGCAAGCCGCATACAGCGAACTGTTTTTTACAGATCTTTACTGGCCGGATTTCAAAAAAAAGGATCTTGAAGAAGCAATTCTGGATTATCAGAACAGGAAAAGAAGATTTGGCGCGGTGAAATAATGAAGACGAGAATTCTATCCGGATTACTATTAGCTCCGCTTTTGATTATAGTTGTCATAGGTGATCAGGTACTCCTGATTGGCATTATGCTGATCGGACTATTTGGTATCAGGGAATTCTATAACGGCTTTCAAAATATAGGGGTTAAACCCTCGTATTTGATTGGATACGGCAGTGTATTTTTATTATATTCTATAACGATTTTCGGTTTACCTGACCATTTCTATATGCTTTGGTTTATTATAGTGATTGCAAGCAGTTTACTCTATCTGTTTAATATAGATGATAGAAGTCTTTCAGATGCCATGGCCACCATTACCGGTATTGTTTACGTGGTTTTTTTCTCCTACCATATCGTGCTTATTGATGAGATTTCAGACTATCAGAACCTTTTATGGCTTGTCATACTGACTGCTTTTGGAACAGATACCATGGCGTATTTCTCAGGGTTTTTATTTGGCAAAACAAAATTATGCCCAAAAATCAGCCCCAAAAAAACTGTGGAGGGAGCCATTGGTGGAGCATTCGGCAGCATCGTCTTCTGTGGATTATTCGGATATTTTTTCGCTCAGGATTTATTGATTCATTGCCTTTTGATCGGCTTTATAGGAAGTATTGCAGCCCAATTAGGAGATTTGACGGCTTCAATATTTAAAAGGAAAATGGGCATCAAAGATTATGGGAATCTCATCCCGGGTCATGGTGGTATACTGGACCGTTTTGACAGCGTACTTTTTACCGCACCAATTGTTTATTATTATATCGTCATAATACTTAATTAAAAGCCTTCATCGCTAGGCGAAGTTTCAAAATTGATGCTTTGTCTGAAAGGGATAGAGTATGAAAAAAATAGCAATTTTGGGATCTACCGGATCCATTGGCACCCAGGCCCTGGATATTATTGGGAGAAATCAAGAGGAGTACCAGGTTACTGTTATTTCAGGCTTCCAAAACACAGCGCTTCTGTCAGAACAAATCAAAAAATTCCAGCCTGAAGTCTGCGTGGTTTCAAGTGAAAGCATTGCATTAATGCTCAAAAAAAACCACCCAAAGACGGAGTTTTTGATCGGTCAGGAGGGTCTTGTCTATGCGGCATCTTCCGTCGACAGCGATATGGTGCTTAATGCCTTGGTTGGTATGATCGGATTAGAGCCTACGTATGCGGCTGCAAAATCAGGAAAAAATATTGCGCTGGCTAACAAGGAAGCTTTGGTTACAGGGGGAGCACTTATTATCGAGGCTGTATCAGAAGGCGGCGGAAGCCTGATTCCTGTTGACAGTGAACACTGCGCTATTTGGCAATGCATAAACGGCAACGATAGAAAATCTATAAAAAGACTAATTTTAACTGCTTCCGGAGGACCGTTCCTGGGTAGAAATATTGAGTACCTTAAAACGGTAACAAGGGCTCAGGCATTAAATCATCCAAAATGGAAAATGGGTGAGAAGATTTCCATCGATTCAGCTACACTCATGAATAAAGGGCTCGAAGTGATAGAAGCACATTGGCTTTTTGATACACCGTCGAATCAGATTGAAGTCCTGATTCATCCGCAAAGCATCATTCACTCGATGGTAGAATTTAAAGACCATGCTATTCTTGCGCAGCTTGGCGCCGCTGATATGCGTGGGCCTATTGGATATGCGCTTTCCTACCCGATGCGAAGGGAAAATGATGTTATAAGTCTGAATTTTGAAGAGATAGGTATGCTGAGCTTCAAAAAGCCGGATCTTGAAACATTCAAATGTTTGAAGTACGCCTATGAAGCTTTGGAAAAAGGCGGGAGTTACGCTGTTGCTCTAAATGCTGCAAACGAAGAATTGGTCAGGCTATTTTTAGATCAAAAGATCAGTTTTTTAGATATTCCGCATAAAATACAGGATATACTTGAAACCCATGTGCCTATTTTTAGGCTCACAATTGAGACTATTTTGTCTGTGGATCAGGAAACAAGAGAAAGGGTAAAACACTTATGTTTATAA
>JBBRXH010000136.1:0-5143 GCA_038248565.1 Peptostreptococcales bacterium
CCTTATCTTATCCCTGTTTTTTGATAGATAGGTAAAGTCTGGTATAACAATATCAATTCCCAGCATTTCATCCTCAGGGAACGCAAGCCCGCAGTCAATTATGATGATATCATTTTTGTATTCCAGAACGGTAATGTTTTTTCCGATCTCATTAAGCCCGCCTAGTGGAATAAGTTTTACATGGGGGTGGTTTGTATTTGTGTCTGTGTTTTTCATTTAATCTCCTTTTTTTATTTTAAAACAATGTTCAATAATTTATCCGGTACCGGAATAATTTTTACTATATCTTTGCCTTCCAATAAGGCCTTAACCTTTTCATCGCATAATACTAAAGCTTCAAAATCAGACTTACTTAAGCCGCTGGGCACATCGAGCTTTTCTTTTACTTTGCCGTTAATTTGAACAACGATTTCTATGCTGTCTTTAATCAGCGCATCACTATCATAATCCGGCCAGCTTTGATTGTATAAATAGCCGTTATGGCCAGTCATTTGCCAAAGCTCCTCACAGATATGGGGAACAAAAGGCGATAGGATTAGGATTAATTTTCTTATTGTTTTCTTTAAAAGCGGCAAGTTGAGTTCGGAAAGCTCCCTATATCTATAAAGTTCGTTGACCAGTTCCATAATTGAACTGATTGCTGTATTGAAATTGAATCTTTCGCCGACATCCTCAGTTACTTTTTTAAGCGTTGTATTGAGCACAAAATTTAGCTGCTTATCATTTTCATTTTTGATACTAATCATTTCTGTGGCATGGATCGTCAGATTATTCAGTTCATCTACTATTCTATACACCCGGTTGAGGAATCTGTAACTTCCTTCAACACCGGCATCCGACCATTCCAGCTCCTTTTCAGGAGGAGACGCAAACAATATAAATAAACGGGCTGTATCGACGCCGAATCGCTCAATAATTTCTTCCGGGCTGACCACATTTCCCTTTGATTTAGACATTTTAGAGCCATCTTTAAGAACCATTCCCTGAGTCAGGAGCTTCTTAAAAGGCTCGTCAACAGGACATAAATCAAGGTCGAAAAGAACTTTGGTAAAGAATCTGGAATAAAGCAAGTGTAGTATTGCATGCTCCACACCGCCAATATACTGATCAACAGCCATCCAGTACTTTGCTTTCTCCTGCGAGAAAAACGCCTTATCATTTTTTGGATCAACATAACGCAAAAAGTACCAGGATGAATCGAGGAAAGTATCCATGGTATCCGTCTCTCTGGTCCCCTGCTTACCGCATTTTGGACAAGGCGTGTGCATAAATGTTTTACTCGTTGTAAGGGGAGATTCTCCTTTTCCTGTAAAGACAACATCTGTTGGCAGTAAAACCGGCAGATTTTCCTCTTTCTCGGGAACCCAACCGCAGTCTTCACAATAAATCATCGGGATTGGGCAGCCCCAGTAGCGCTGTCTTGAAATCAGCCAGTCTCTTAGTCTGAAATTTATCGATTCCTCACCGGCCTGTTCTTCTGATAACCGGGTAATTATTTTAGCTTTTGCTTCAATACTGTTTAAGCCATCAAAGTTCCCTGAATTAATAAGACTGCCTTCTGCAATAAAAGCCTCCTTAAGGTTATTGATGTCAATTTTAGAATCCTGAGGTTTTATTACTGGAACAATCTCTAAATTATATTTGATAGCAAAGTCAAAATCTCTCTGGTCATGAGCAGGAACAGCCATGATAGCGCCTGTACCATAATCCATCAGGACATAGTTGGCTATATAAACCGGAATCTTGTCACCCGTCATAGGATTGATGGCATATTTGCCCAGAAAAACGCCTTCTTTTTCAAGAGTTGTGGAAGCCCTTTCTATTTCGGACATAGATTGAAGCTTATTGATGAAAGCGTCTACGTCTGATTCATAGCCGGTTCCTGCGATTAATCCTCTTACCAGAGGATGCTCAGGGGCCAGAACCATATAGGTTGCTCCAAACAAAGTGTCAGGTCTAGTTGTAAAGACCCGGATCTTTTGATCAGTTTCTTCCAGCTTAAAGTCGACTTCAGCTCCGATGCTTTTTCCGATCCAGTTTTTTTGCATCAGCTTGACCTTTTCAGGCCAGCCATCCAATTTATCTAAATCACCAAGAAGCCTATCAGCATAATCAGTAATCTTCAGATACCATTGATCAAGGTCCTTTTTCCCGACTTCTGTACTACAACGTTCACAATGCCCATCTACTACCTGCTCATTGGCAAGCACCGTTTGACAGGACGAGCACCAATTAACCGGATTCTTTTTTTTGTAGGCTAAATTGTTTTCAAAAAACTTAATAAAAATCCACTGCATCCATTTGTAATAATCCGGATGACAGGTTGCAATCTCGCGATCCCAGTCATAGCTGATCCCTAAGAGTTTTAACTGACCTCTCATCTCGGCAATGTTTTCCCAGGTCCAGATGTTGGGATGAATGCCGTTTTTTATGGCGGCGTTTTCTGCGGGCAAGCCAAAGGAGTCCCAACCCATAGGGTGAAGAACATTAAATCCTTTCATCTTTTTAAATCGGGCTGCAACATCTCCGATAGAGTAGTTGCGAACATGCCCCATATGAAGTTTTCCCGATGGATACGGAAACATTTCCAGAAGATAAAACTTATCCCTAGTATGATCCACTTCAGTCTTAAATAATTTGCTATCTTCCCAGCTTTTTTGCCATTTCGCTTCAATTTCGCTAAAATTATAATGTGCCATTGGTAGAATTACCTCCTAGTTTATAGTGCAATGATTTCGCCGTCTCCCCAAATCTTTTCGATGCTGTAACGTTCGCGCTGTTCAATTGTGAAAATATTTACGATAACGTCACCGAAATCCATCAAAATCCATCCCGATCCGTTTTTGCCTTCAATACTTTTTGTTGCAGTTCCGGCTTCATTAATTTTATCTTCAACTTCTTCAGATAAAGCTTTTACCTGACGTTCTGATCCTCCGCTTGCAATGACAAAAAAGTCCGCAAACCCGGAAATCTTGGAAATGTCTATTATCATGATATCCTGGGCTTTTTTATTGTCTAGGACCTCAGCGGCTTTTAATGCCAGTTCTTTGTTGTTCATAGTATCCTCCTGTTTAATATTGACCTATGGCTTATATTTTTTAAGGTAATTAATTGCGCTTATCGTATCCGGATGTACATAAGCCCCTTTAGTTTTGACAAATTCCAGAGATTTTTCAAGCCCAAAAATGCATGTTTCATTCAGGTCAACAAAGGCAAGATCTCTCATTTGATCAACACCTTTATAGTCCCGTTCAGGCTCAATGGCATCTGCAACAAAAATAATCTTCTCAAGCAGGGACATGCCGGCACGCCCTGTAGTATGGTAACTTACAGCATTCAAGATGTCTTCATCAACAATCTTATAGTCTCTTAACATCAGTTCTGCTGCAACTCTACCGTGAGCTAAAGCTATATTGTTTAAATAATAGCTTTCAAGACCAATTTGTTTGATATATCCGTTCATTATATCGACAGGAAAATTCCTGCAAAAATCATGAAAAAAAGCAGCCATTTCCGCTTTAGCTTCAGAAGCGCCATAAAGCCGGGCTAATCGTTTAGCCTCTGAGACAACGCCCAGAGTATGTTGCCATCTTTTCTCCGATACATGTTTTTTGATTGTATCATAAAAATCCCTATTTATCAAGCTTTCCCTCAAATTCCATCAATTTCAAACTATTTATTGGAAGTAATCCGATTCACTATTAAGAAACTAAATATATAATTTGTTATCAATGATATATTTTTCTACAATCTCAGGCAGCAGATATTTTATAGACTGTTGATCCCTGATTCGGTTTTTAATATCTGTTGAAGAAATATCCACTTCCGGAATATCTACAATACTGATTCGTGCCCCATATTTTTTATTCAGATAGGCAACATGGCTGCCTAAAGGGCTTTCTTTGAAACCAGGTCTTTTTCCTACCACAAATCCGGCACTTTTCAACAACTTTTCGAATTCAAACCATTGTTCTATTTCAAATATTGTATCAGATCCGGTTATAAAATAGAAATCTGTACTTTCTCCGTAAAAATTTATCAATTTCTCCAAGGTATGAATGGTATAAGAGACCTCATCTGAAGAAATTTCAATATCAGATGCTTCAAACATAGGATTTGATGCTATGGCCAACTCAACCATTTCATATCTGTTTCGGCTTGCAGTGATTTGTCGTCCCTGCTTATGGGGAGGAATCTTTGCAGGTATAAAAACCACCTTATCGAGTCCCACTTTATTACGGACATGCTCCGCTAGGATAAGATGTCCATAATGAATCGGATCAAAGGTTCCTCCGATAATTCCAATGCGCCTATTTGCTGACATTTATACTTTACCCCAATACTTAAAATTAATTCTGCTAATTTATAGTTCATCTTTCAAAACTGCTGTACTTTTTATAGCGAGCTCTTCTAGCTGAGTTTCTGCTATGAAGCCCGGCGCGCCAGTCATCATACAGATCGCATTTTGATTCTTTGGAAAAGCGATAACCTCTCTTATGCTATCCTCCCCGCAAAGCAGCATTGCCAGACGGTCAAGTCCATAAGCCAGACCGCCATGGGGCGGAGTACCATAATCAAGGGCATCAAGAAGGAAACCGAATTTGGCCTGTTTGTCCTCTTCGGAATGGCCGAGCATTTGGAACATAAGAGACTGAATTTTTTCCTGATGAATCCTGATGGAGCCGCCGCCGATTTCGTTACCATTCAATACAATATCATAAGCCTTGGCCCGGCAGCGGCCAGGATCGGTTTCCACGTACTCCAGATCCTCGTCCATGGGGGCGGTGAACGGATGATGAACCGCGGCCCAGCGCTTGCCGTCTTCATCCCATTCCAAAAGAGGGAAATCGGTAATCCAGACGAAATTGAAGATCTCCTTGTCAAGCAGGCCGAGAATTCCGGCAAGATGGTTGCGCAGCTTGCCCAGCGAGTCGTTGACAACTTTCGGTTTATCCGCAACGAACAGGAGAAGATCCCCTTCCTGTGCGTCAAAGGCCCTGTCCATTGCAGCAATCTCTGCCGGAGTAAAGAATTTGGCAATGGGCGACTGCCAGCCTTCGGCGGTCATCTTGACGTAGGCCAAGCCTTTTGCCCCATAAATACTGGTGAACTCGGTCAGAGCATCGATCTCCTTGCGGGAAAA
>JBBRXH010000137.1:0-5131 GCA_038248565.1 Peptostreptococcales bacterium
CATCATCCATAGGCACCGTCAGAACTTTGGCTCCGGATATATTCAGCTCCCGATAGACATCAGGAGAAATGGGCTCCTCGGTTATGACAAAGTCTCCCGGCTTAATCAGAAGTTCCACCAGATAGTCCAGTGCCTGGTTTGTTTCTGATAGAATCTGGATCTCTCCGGGCTGAACATTAATGCCCTTTTCACGCAAAAAAGCAGCCAAATTCTGCCTTAAAGGCAGGATGCCCTGATAAGGCGCATAGCTGTAGATTTCTTCCTTGTCGGAAATCAGCATTTCGCTGAGAATGACCTTGATATTTTCTTTATTGTAGGCTTCCGCCGGTACGATACCGGCGGCAAAGGAGATGTTCTTTTCTGAATAACTTTTAGAAAACAAGGTGTCAAAGGTATCCTTAAGTTCGACAAATTCTTCCTTAAGTATGTGGAGCCAGGGGATGCTGCCAGTTTTCTCCAAGGACTCCCTGTCGGCGCTTCGGTAGACGATTGTATAACCCAGGCCTTGCTGGGCAACAATCAGCCCATCGGCTTTTAGCTCATTGTATGCCTTGATGATTGTGTTTCGATGAACTCCGACAGATTTTGCCATCATTCTTTCTGATGGCAACATAAATCCATCCAGCACTTCGCCGGTCAGCACCATTTCCTTAATTTGATTTTTAATCTGCATATAAATGGGTGTCTGCGCGTTGTGCTGAATCTGAATGTCCATAACTATTCATATTCTCCTATTCAGGCTGATCGTCTGCCTTTTTCGGTTTAGGCTCTTTTACGGGTTTCGCTGCTCTTACAGGTCTTTCCTTTGGTGCGGGCTTTTGTTTGGGTGCCGGTTTCTCTTTTGGTAACGCTTTTTCCCTGTTGTCAAACCGCACTTTTGGCCTCCTGACCTTCTTGAATTTTTGGGTGGATGGCTTTATAAAATATTCATCCAGCAGTCTTTCCGCCAGATATCTTTGTGAATCAGCTTTTCGTACAAGATTCATGATCATCATGAAGACTTCCAGCATATCATCGTCAGCAAGATTCACCTGGCTTAGGCTTGTCTTGATGTTTTCGATATCGCTGCGTACGGTCTTCAGCATGTTTTCACGTTCTGCCTTCTGGACCTCCAGCATACCGATATAAATACCAGAGAAGTCGATTTTCTCATCAAATTCGGAGTTATAATTATCAATCAGCGGCTTCATGAGCTTTCTGATTTCGTCCATCTGAAAGCTTCTTTTTAAATAATAAATCATGTTCAGCAGAATCAGATGATCCTTGGTGTATTTCTTGTTGATTGGCGGCGGGAGGAGCTTGTGCTTGGTATAATTGTTGACCATGGTTTTGGTCATAAGCAGATCTTTCTTATCCTTTTTAAACACCGAAAGCTTTTGATTCATATAGGTCAGGGCCTGGTCCATATAAAGCTCAAACTCCGGAAAGTCGTCGATTTTGGTTTGGGGTCCGCTGACAAATTCATCTACCACATTTTTAATGTACTCTTCATATCTCATCTTCATATTTCTCCTTTATACACAGATAGGGCCAGCTTGGCTAAACATTTGGCGTTTGGTTTTTAATATTTAGTGTTTGGTGTTTAACGTTTTCCGCATCCCTATTATATGGTTTTGAAAACTATATGTCAACTTTTGGAGGTCTTATGCCGTAGTACTGATAATAAGTGGTTTCTATGCGTCCATTATAAAGCTTTCGTCTCTTGTCTGCCGGCTTATTTGAAAAAGCCTTTTCGAATTCCTTGTCAGAAGTCAGGAAATATAAGGACCAGGTGGGATTGCTGCCGAAGAATTTTTTGGCGTCCTTATAAATTTGGTCCAGATCTTGCCTTTCGCCGATGCGTTCTCCATAGGGCGGATTACAGATGACAATCCCGTAGTCTTCTTCCGCTTTCAACTCGCTAAAAGGCAGCACAGAAAAGGCAATACAGTCAGATACTCCTGCTTCTTCGGCATTTTCTCTGGCGGCCTCGATGGCTTTTCTGCTGATATCGGAAGCTTTTATCTGTATGTCTGCCATCTGATCGATGGCGTCAAAGGCTTCTTTTCTGGCATCCTTCCAAAGGCTTTTAGGAATTTTAGCCCAGCCTTCAGCGGCGAATTTTCGATTGAGTCCCGGTGCGATATTTTTTGCCAGCATAGCGGCTTCGATGACGATAGTGCCGGATCCGCAGAAAGGATCCACCAGGAGTCTTCCTTGCTTCCAGTAGCTCAGCTGAACCATGGCGGCGGCCAGGGTTTCCTTGATGGGCGCTGCTACGTCCCTGACTCTATAGCCTCTTTTATGAAGCCCTGTTCCAGAAGTATCTATGGTCAGGGTGACATTATCCTTTAGAATGGCTACTTTGACTGTATAATCCGCCCCGGTTTCCTTAAACCATTCGCAGTGATAAGTCTCTTTCAGCCTTTCGACGACAGCCTTCTTGACGATAGCCTGACAGTCCGGAACGCTGTAAAGTGTTGATTTTACTGAGCTGCCATTGACGGTGAATTTGCCGTCTTCCGGAATCCATTCCTCCCAGGGAAGGGCTTTAGTCTGCTGAAAAAGTTCTTCAAAAGAAAAGGCTTTGAACTCTCCCATTTTAAGTAATACCCTGTCTGCAGAACGCAGCCAGAGGTTGGATCTTACTATGGCGGTTTCGTCTCCTTCATAGCTGATTTTTGCATCTTCAGACTTCAGAACCGTATAGCCGAGATGTTCTATTTCTCTTTTAACGATAGCCTCAAGGCCAAAGGTAGCGGTTGCAATCAGTTCAAGTTTTGACATGAATTTCACCCCCCAATACAAATTTTGCGATGGACTTTCCTACGCCGTCATCGTTATTGCTTTCGGATATATAATCAGCGACTTCCAAAAGCCCCTTTGTAGAATTGGCAACGGCTACGCCGAGACCAGCATATTTAATCATTTCTATGTCATTGTCATTATCGCCGAAAGCGATGACTTCTTCTTCGGTTATCCCTAAAGATTTGGCATAACCCTCCACAGCAGTTCCTTTATTGACGTTCTCTCCGCAGATTTCGAAATTGTTCTTCCAGGAGCTGGATAGTGTTATTCCCGGCATCTCTGAGAAGAATTCCTTGTAAAACAGCCTCTCCTCCGGATCTGTGGCATGAAACAGAATCTTATAAATCGGATCTTTATCCGGTATGCTATAGGGATCCTCCACTTCGAAAATCGGGATCCTGTCGTTTTTAGGCAGGCTCATATTCCACTGGCTGATGCGTTGAGAGTCAAATATCAGTCTCTCGGTATAAAAATTATTTTCTCCATAAAAATGAAAATAGCGGTGTCCTTCATCCAGAATCCTGAAAATATCCTTGCAGAGTTCCTTGTCTATAGGTTTGCTGTAAAGCTTCTCGCCGGTTTTAACATCCTTGATGACGCCGCCGTTACAGGTGATAATGGGTGTATTCAGGCCAAGCTGCCTGGCATAGATCCTTGCAGAGCCAAAGATGCGCCCTGTTGCAAGAATGAAATTCACCTGCTTTTCCATGGCACTTTTGATGATGTCCTGGGTATACTCCGATATCTTAAAATCGCTTCTGATAAGCGTGCCGTCAATATCGCTGGCTATTAGTTTAAACATGATTTACCTCAATCTTACTATCTAATTGCTTTAGTTTAAGTTCCAGTTGAAATGCCTTAATATCCTTGGTCTTGTTGAAACCTTCAAAATAGTAGCGGTTATCGTCCCCCTCATATTTTAAAATTTCAATTTCGTCCCATGAGCCTACCTCGGCGATGAAATTCACCTGAAGCTCGTCAATTTCTTTATGTTCATAGATATCAAAATCGATGCAGTCCAGAGCCCATTCAATATATTTGGTATTATTCAAATGACTGTGCATGTCGATGTCGCTGTAGGATGCCCGCCTGGTCTCTGTTAACGTAAGTCTCCCAAAAGGCTTAAGCTTGATCAAAGTCTCAGACAGCGCATCCTTGAAAGTGATGGGAAAGGCTGCAGTTAGCACTGCTAGCCTTGCAGGCTTTCTGCTATCCTGGTTCATGAGCATCCATTCTGAGCTTATGCTGGCAAGAAGTCCTGTGTCGTTTGACGCTTCGCATTCTCTGTAGGCAAACATTTTATCTATTTTTTTTGCCCAGGTGGTTAGGCTGACAGATTCCTGCCAGTCCGGCATCCTATGGACCTTGACCTTGATGCGCACCAGGACCCAAAAAAGCCCCGCTTCCTTAAGCGCTTCATAGCCGATGAGGGTTTCAGCCACATGCCTGCCCGCCACCTCCTGAAAATATTGAAATAAGGTTGTCAGCCTGAGCTTTTGTCTGAAGTCGTTTTCGAAGGATCGTACTTCGAAATCCTCGGAATATGTGTTTTGTATCTCTTTCATAATTTTTCTCCAGTTGCAGATCCCTTAGTCATAATGACGATGACCTGATTATAAAAAAAGCCCTCAGATGAGAGCTTGTTTTAATTTTATATGTAAGGCTTTCTTTTGTTCATCTGATTTGATTCAATCATGCTCAAAGAATCAAGGGCCTTGCCTGTGCCAATAGCCACGCAGGACTTTGGATCATCGGCTACTCTCACGGGTATACCGGTTCTCTCGGCGATTCTCTTGTCTATGCCATAGAGCAGTGCTCCCCCGCCTGTCAGGACGATACCGATATCGCTGATGTCCGCCGCGATTTCCGGTGGTGTACGTTCCAGTACAGAATGGGTAGCCTCGCATATGACCTGAAGGGGTTCATCCAGGGCTTCAAGCATTTCCTTGGATGTGATTTCTATGGATTTTGGCAGTCCTGTAACCAGGTCTCTGCCTCTGCACTCTTTGACGATGACGTCTTCTCTCGGGAAGGCGGTGCCTATAGTCATTTTAAGCTCTTCAGCTGTTCTTTCGCCGATATAAAGCTTGTGCTCTTTTCTCATATACTTGATGATGGCTTCGTCAAACTTATCACCGGCCACCTTTACAGACGTGCTGGCCACGATGCCGCCCAGTGAAATAACTGCGATATCCGTTGTTCCCCCGCCGATGTCGATGACCATGACGCCGTCTGGTTTGGTGATATCAAGACCTGCTCCGATGGCGGCCGCAATGGGCTCTTCCATGAGATATACCGCTTTGCCTCCGGCCTGAGTAGCAGCTTCTCTTACCGCCCTCTTCTC